>JAZOUU010000053.1:0-1028 GCA_045658365.1 Faecousia sp.
GGGCCGCTGAAGGTCACAATGGTCAGGTAGGATTTTGCAAAGCCATAAGTATCAGCACTGGTTCCCATGGCTACTAGAATCTGATCCATAAAGATCAGAAACAGTGCAGACATGGCTACGCCAACCGTAACACAGGCCCACATGCAGAAGGAACAAGCCTTCTTGGCGTAATCCATCTTTCCTTCACCCAGTGCCCGGGAGATCACAGAGGTTCCGCCGATACCGAACACAGTACCCACGGACATGAAGATCAGAAATACGGGGGTTGCCATGGAGACGGCTGCCACCTGATAGGCATCATGTGTCATACCGATGAAGAGGGTGTCAGCCAGATTGTAAATCAGCACCATCAGCATGGCTGCCATGGCGGGGATGGTGTTCTTCAGAACCGCCTTCGGCACCGGTGCGCTGCGAAATACGTCCAGCTCTTTTGTCATTTCCATAAATTATCTCCTTTATATCAACAGCAAACTATTAAAAGCGTGCTATTAAATTATCGTTTGAAATATGCCCGCTTTCGCGGACATATTTATAGTGCGTTAAAAACCTTTTCCAGTAAATCCAGGAACAGAAGCTTCTCCGCCGCAGTCAAGCCGGACAGCAGTTTCGTTTCGATTTCTTTCACATCTGATGCGGCGTTTTTACAGCATTCCATACCGGCAGGGGTAATCCTTACCTTCTTGACTCTGCGATCGCTTTCGTCCGTGAATCTTTCCCCAAATCCCTTCTGTTCCAGACGAACCACGATTCCGGCAGCCGTGGACTGGGCCACATGAAGCAAACCTTCCAGTTCTTTTAAGGTCAGCTGATGATCAGGAATCGCTTCCAGTTCCATCAGCACATTCATCTGAGAAAGTGTCAGGTCCTGCTGCCGCAGCATTGCGTTCGCCTTTTTCTCAATCTCATCATGTACCTTTTTGATCAGCGCACCGCATAAATCATGTTTCTGCATATATCACACCTCGATGGATATAATAGCATGCTTTTGAACCTGCGTCAAGACGAGAATGACAATGTGGAAATACAGT
>JAZOUU010000054.1:0-22123 GCA_045658365.1 Faecousia sp.
GCCGGAAAAATGACGGAAATTCTGGAAGTTTCTCCCCACCGGATCAACCGGGAGTGCGGCATCGCCAAGCTCTGCGGCGGCTGCAGCTTCCATCACATGGACTATGAAGAGGAAACCCGGCTGAAGGCAGAGCGGGTGCGCCAATGCTTGAACCGTATCGGCGGCGAAGCCTTTGAGAAGGTCCCCATTCTCTCCGCCACCACCTGCCGGAATTACCGGAACAAGGCCCAGTACCCGGTGTCCATCAAAAACGGCAGGGCCTATGCGGGATTTTTCCGGGCAGGCACCCATCAGGTGGTGGAAACGGAGCGCTGTCTGATTTTGCCCCCGGAAACGGATAGGGTAAAGGACGCGGTAATAGATTATGTAAACCAATTTAAGGTATCCGTCTATGACGAAACCACCCACACCGGCCTGCTGCGGCATATTTATGTCCGCCGGGGCGCAATTTCCAGGCAGATTCTGGTGTGTCTGGCGGTGAACGGGCGAAAAATTCCCCATGTACCGGCGCTGATTGAGAAATTGCAGAAAATTCCCGGTTTTACCACCCTGGTGCTGTCCGTTAACACCAAAAAAGGCAACGTTGTGCTGGGAGACGAAGAGATCGTCCTCTATGGGCCCGGGTATATTGAGGACACCCTCTGCGGCCTGACTTTCCGGCTCTCTCCCAAGTCTTTCTATCAGATCAACCATCAGCAAGCCCAGCGGCTATACGAAGCCGCCATCGCCCAGGCGCAAATTACCAAAAACGATACGGTTCTGGATCTGTACTGCGGCGTGGGCACCATTACCCTGGCCATGGCCAAGGCCGCCGGCAGGGTCATCGGTGTGGAGGTGGTGGAGCAGGCGGTGGAGGATGCCCGGGAAAACGCCATCCGCAACGGTATCCATAATGCGGAATTTTTCTGCGGCGATGCCGGCGCTGCCGCATTGGAACTGGAAAAACAGGGCATCCGTCCGGACGTGGCGGTGGTAGACCCGCCCCGCAAGGGCCTGAACGCAGACTGCATTGAGGCGCTGCACCGGATGCAGCCCCGGCGGATCGTGTATGTTTCCTGCGACCCGGCCACCCTTGCCCGGGATGTGGCGCTGCTGAAAGAGCGGGGCTACCGGGTGGAAAATGCCCTGGCCTGCGACCTCTTCCCCCGCTGCGCACATATTGAAAGTGTTGTCACTCTTTCCAAGGGCAAGGTCGACAGCGAAAATATCTATGTGGACTTCTCTTTGGAGGATTTTGACATGTCCTCTTTCATAGGTGATCCGACCTACCCTCAGATCAAGGATTATGTGCTGGAGCATACCGGGCTGAAGGTGTCATCTCTGTATATCGCACAGGTCAAAAAGAAATGCGGTTTAGAGGTTGGTGAGTGTTACAATAAGCCCAAGTCCGAAAATAGCCGAACCTATATCTGCCCTCCCGACAAGGAGGCTGCCATTATGGATGCGTTCCGTTACTTTGGGATGATATAAGTGCATACCAGTAAAAATTGCCCCCACGTTTGCATCTTGCAGACGTGGGGGCTAGTCACAGAAGTCGGCAAGGCGGGAATCTCCGTCTTGCCGACTTTAATGCTATACACTTGCTAATTCCTTTTCAATTTCTTCCGAGGATAATTTGATGTCGCTGAAATCAAATATCTTTGAGCGCAAAACAACAACAATCTGTGAGCAGTAGACCGCAGTTCCCCTCTCATTCACAACTCATAATAACTCACTAATGTATGGTCTAAGTGCTAAAATTAAATGATGCACTGTGGTGCAGGGATCGCATTGAGACGCCTTACGAGTACCTTTAAAAAAGTTTTCCATTCGTGTTGCGCTATTCACTGCAGCCCGCAGGCTACCATGCTCTCTCACAATATCAAAGATATCTGGATCGTTCTTTTGATAGCCAGTTTTACTAATTCCTCGGTTCTTGAATAGTTCATCTAACTTATTTACCCAGACATCCCGGTGCAATGCAGAATCAGAATGATTGAAGTGAAGATAAATCCAATATTCAAAGGATTGATTACTCCATGCAACATGAAAGCCGAATTGCTCGGCCACATCAATTGCCTCGTCGAAATCATCGAAATCATCTTTATCAAATACAACCCACACTTGGCTATAAATAATTGGTGCACGAGAGGCAATTCTTTGTGCTTCGCGAACTAAACTAACAGTGCATTTTCCTTCGCCTTGCGTATCAATCGTAGGCTTTTCAACCTCGATGTTTTGACCATACTTCTCATTGATGTATTTTGCAAGACCATCGAAGTACAACGGTTCTGTCTTTGCTCCTTCTGACACAATTAAAAATGAGTTAGGCTTCGGTGTTAATGTTTCCTTTTTTCTTTGTTGTAATTTTGCTCGCTTCTTTTTAAAGAGGTCATCAGATCCCATGCTTATTCCTCCTTAAAAGAAAAATCCCTTAAAATAGGAATTCCACCGTAGACTCCACCAAGGTAATCTTTTCCAAACGCCTTATCATTTCTGATTTTGAATTCCGCCAAAGAATACAGCGAGGATTCTCCTACTGTATTTTTACTGGTAAACCACACTTGATCTCTTCTCATAAATTGCTTATCTAAAAGAGATGTGTCGTGGGTCGTATAAATTAGCTGTCCGCAAGTGCTGTACTCATAGAAAAGATCGATAATATATTTCTGCAACAAAGGATGCAATTGGTTGTTGAATTCGTCAATCATCAAGCCTTTATCATATAGTACGGCAATGCGAACCAAAGAGTAAATCGCAATTGCACGCTTCGTGCCAGCGGATTCAATATCTAACGGGACTTGATGAAGATTGCCCTCTGCATCAGCATGATAGGTATACACAACAAAGTTATTCTTGTTTTTTTCTACTTCGATATCCTTAATACCTACATCGATCGCATTCAAAAATGCCAACAGCCGGGGCTTTTCTTCATCATCAAAATCTCTCTCGAAATACTTGTCAAGCATAAAATCCGCGTGACCATCACAAGCAAAGGAAACGGGGAGGATATCAATAATTGCATAAAGGGTATCTTTAAAGACTCTTGTTTTCAGTTTTAGACTACTAAAAAAAGACAACGCCAGCACATCACTGTCAATATCCTTCAGATATTTTTCGCACGTTTTCTTAACAGAAGCACCTAATTCAATTTTGCTTGCGCTACGCTCAAAAATTGTACTTTGCCGCTTTGTTGAAAGCGATGTTCTATACAGCCATTCGTATTCGATGCGGGTGTCGTTGAAAATATATCCGTAACGATATTCGTATTCGTCCCAATAATAGACAGCCTCGAATTCAATATTTTCCTCAAAGCTATGGTTATCAAAGAAGAATGGATAATAATGTTCCTCTAGGTGAGAATCAGAGTCTTCTTTGTCGTTCTTCTGAAACGAACTACGAACAAGATCTAAATATGTGTGATAGGCATCAATGAAATTCGACTTTCCGCTCGCGTTGGCACCATAGATTGCCACAACCTTTAACAGGGATTCGTCATTTTTCTCATTGATCAGGTTGTAGGGGTGTTCTTTATAGGACTTAATTGCACGCATATCAAAAACCGCCTCGTCCTTAAACGGACCGTAGTTTTTGAAACGGAACATTACAAGCATTAAAATACCTCCTTTCGTCACTGTTATTATAATCATATTAGCAGGCCTTAGTCAATAAAAATGTGATTTTTTCTCAAAAAATGTTTCGAAATAGATTGACAAATTATTTACATTTATCTGCATCTTAATTAGCTACTGTTTCCCATAATGCATGCCTTAGGGATAACAATCACAGAATTTCGGTTGACATGCGTTGTCTAATGTGATAGAATTCTCATAAAGTGTCTATCGTATTAGACAAAAGGAGGCTGTTTTATGGAAACACCGAAGATCTTTGAGAGTGAATACAGATTCTGCCTGATATTGTGGGAACATGAACCAATAAGCGCATCTTCGCTTGCCAAGCTGTGTTTGGAGCAGCTCGGATGGAAGAGAACCACCACTTATACGGTCATTAAGCGGCTTGCTGAGCGTGGCGTTCTGTCTAACGACAATGGTATGATAGTCTCATTGATCACCAAAGAGCAAGTTCAAGCTTTTGACATCAATGAATTGGTAGATAAGCGCTTTGGTGGCTCTGTACCTACTTTCATTGCGGCCTTTGCGAAGCATCAGGATCTGAGCGATGCAGACTTGGATGAGATGCAACGGATGATTGACCTGATCCGCTCGGGAGGCAGCTTATGACGGACATTTTCAAAACAGTTCTAGAATTAAGCCTATTGGGGAGTCTGCTGATTCTCGGACTTTTGCTCCTGCGCATTCTGCCCTTGCGCTTTCCTAAATGGGGAAATGCAGCACTGTGGGGACTGGTTGGACTACGGTTGTTGGTTCCTTTCCATCTGGAAAGCCAATTCAGTTTGATTCCCGGGCAAGAAATTGTGCATCCAGAGTTTCCGGATAACTTCCCAGAAGTCCCTCCGACGGATGCGGCACAAACCTCCCCGGCTTTATGGAACGCGCTCGACATTTTGGCTGTAATTTGGGTGGCAGGCGTAGGAATCATGGTGCTGTATTTCCTGATCAGCTACATCAAACTCACTCTGAAACTGCGTACCGCCGTGAAGTGCCCGGACAATATCTACCGAAGTGAACGCACAGAAATGCCTATGGTTGTGGGATTCTTCCGTCCTAAAATCTATCTGCCTTTCGGAGTGGATGACCATGCTGTGGAGCATATCACCGCCCATGAGCAAATCCACATTCGCCGGGGTGATTACTGGTGGAAGCTGCTGGCCTATCTTTGCCTTTCTCTGCATTGGTTTAATCCCCTTGTATGGATTGCCTACATCCGTTTTGGCAGAGATACAGAGCTTGCCTGCGATGAAGCAGTCATCCGAAAGCTGGACCAGCAAGGGAGAGCAGATTATGCTGAAGCCTTGATGCTGTATAGCGTAAAAGTGAAACACGCATCTGCAGCACCTATGACCTTCAGTGCGGCGAATCCAAAAGAAAGAATCCAAGCGATTGCCCAATATCATAGGCCAGGTAAAGGAAGCCTATTTTTGATGGCAGTCTGCACAGTCATTCTGGTAATATGCTTTCTGACAGAACCAGCGGCTGCGGTAACAGATACACCCATAGAATCGGTCACAGAGCCGACATCGGCATCCACCCCGGCGGAGCAGGATGAAGAAGCGATACGCATAGATCCGGAAAAAATAAAACAGGAAGTAGAAGCGCTACGTGAAGAGCTGGAAAAGAAAAGACAGGAAGCGGAAGCGTTGCTAGATTTGGAGAAAGGAACAGGTGCATTGCCATGAAAAGAATGATTGCAGTAATCATAGCAACTGTTCTGTTGCTGTCAGGGTGCCAAAATAACACACCAACAGATCCTGCTGATTCTGATGATTCTATCCAGTTTACGGCGGAAAAGAATGCGCAGAATAAATACCTTCTGGCGGATGCCACTAGCTTTCAGGAAACAGATGGATTCTTCTGCGGTACAAATCTTTTAGGAAACTACCTTCAATATTATGATAAAGCCAATGGGATCAGTGGTGTACTCTGCGCAGATCCTGCTTGTGCCCATGATAGTGATGAATGTGGTGCATATATACAAAAAGGTGCGAATCTTTCGTATTGCGACGGAAATCTTTATTGGATCGCCGAGGATGCTAATTCCAGGGATAAATATCTTTGGAAGAGTGATTTATCTGGTATGAATCGTGAGAAAATCATGCAGATCAGCTTTGAGGATGTGATTTATCCATACCAGCCACAGAAATATGTTGTCCATCAGGGGAAGCTCTACATATTGGGGCATGCCAGTGTGGTTGACGGTACTCAGAGTGGTTACCGGGTATCACTGCTGTCTAGGTCCTTGTCCGGTGATAAAGGCTTTACGACTGTATATGATAAGGTATTTACAAGTAATTCAACGGAGACATATCGGTTTGTGGGAGGCGCTGTTTATCTTTCGTTAGTCACATTCGAGGATATACCCTCTTTTGATTTGACGGTGCTAAAAATTGACATAACCAATAACACGTCAGCAGTCATATATCAAGAGACCGATATGCCTGAGAAGCCGGGAGATATTTGGGTAACAGAGGATCATGAGATATACCTGTCCGGATCAACGGATAAAGAAGCGTATCTGTGGAAACTGGAAAACAACACAAAAAAAGAGGTCACATCCTGGTCAGCAGACAAAGGCTCAACACCTGATGTGATGGATGGAATTGCAGTATGCTTATCCTTTGACGATGATATCAGGTGGGCTGATATTCGGGATTTTACCGGCAAAACGGTATATAGCGGGAAGCTGTTCCCGAGTGCTATATCCGGGTTGGACAAGGACCCCAACACATACAGCTTTGCGGTTTTGGGTGGGGATACAGAAAAACTAATCGTAAATCTCACTGAATTTGCCAACATGAAAATGGTGGACTATACCATACTGTTAGATCTAAAAGATAATATGAAAGCAACGATTCTCTGGAGCAGCGAGGAATAACGAAAGGATTTGCCTATGGAACTGCGGTTAACGGAAGTCACAAAAAAATACGGGGAGAAAGTAGCGTTGAATTGTTTCTCCTACGCTTTTGAGCCAGGTATCTACGGTATTCTTGGCGCCAACGGCGCAGGAAAAAGCACAATGATGAATCTGATCACCGACAACCTTCGCCGGGACGGCGGTTCCATTACCTTCGACGGTGAGGATATTGTAAAGCTGGGCGTAAACTATCGCCGGATCTTGGGTTATATGACCCAGCAGCAGGGGCTTTATGAAGGTATGACCGCAGAGAGCTTCCTTGTGTATATGGCCAGATTGAAGGAAATCCCCAGAAAAGCGGTTTCCGGGGAAGTTGACCGTGTTTTGGAAATGACCAATCTGACGGATATACGGCACAAAAAGGTTGGCAGTTTCTCAGGCGGCATGAAGCAGCGGGTGATGCTGGCGCAAGCCCTGTTGGGAGATCCCAAGGTTCTGATCCTGGATGAGCCTACCGCCGGTCTGGATCCCAGAGAGCGAGCCCGGCTGAGAGATCACATTTACCGTCTTGCACAGGATCGGATCGTGCTGCTGGCAACCCATATTGTCAGCGATATTGAAGCCATAGCCAAGGACATTCTGCTGCTGAAGCAGGGCCAACTGCTGCGTTCAGGAACAGCCGGGGAGCTGATCGATTCTCTCCCATCAGACTGGATCCCTGTGCTTCACGCACCCAGTCTGGAGGATGTGTACCTCTACTATCTGGGGGAGGACGACCATGAATGAATGGAAGCGAATCGTATCAGACCGGAAACGGCTTATGCTGATGCTCTGCATCCCATTGGTTTGTTTCGCTCTCTTCTTCTATCAAAAGACCATGGATGCAATGTGGGCAGATCCTCAGGAGTATAGGGCGTTGGTGGAGAAGTGGCGTGACCACGATCCGGAAGAAATTTTGGCTGCACTTTCTGAGCAATTTGAAATGTCCGAAAATGAAATGCGCTTACAGGCACAGGTGGAGTATCTGAAGGATTACCCGAATTATCTGGAGCGGGTACAGGAGCAGGCATATAAAATGCAGCATTCCAGTATTTTCGGAGCAGATCCCAATTCCTTTACTTACCGAAACATCATCAAAACGGCCAAGGATTTTGCGGATCTTTCGAGCGACGGTGTCCGTTTAGGCGACGATCTTGCCATGCAGAACTGGCTGGCGTTTTCCTGGGCGGATTGGGGCTTCCTGGCAGCTATACTGCTGTTGGTAATATCATTTTTGGAGGAACGAAAAAAGGGCCTTGCCGCTATCGTTCGTTCCTGTCCGGCCGGTCAGGGAAAGCTGCAAAGCACTCGGTTGCTGATCCTGTTGTTCTACAGTGCCGGAATAACATTTCTTCTGTACTACCTCCCGCTGGTGGTATCGCTGGTTGCGGAGGGTGGATGGAGTGATCTCTCCCGCCCGGTACAGTCGCTTGCGGCATTTCAAAAGTGTACTGCGCAGCTGACCATCGGAGAATTCCTGGTGCAGTTTTTCTTCTTGAAAACAGCATGCGGATTTTTCCTTGGAGTGTTGATCTGGTTTGCACTGAGCTTTTTGGAGCAAGTGCAGCTCTGCTGGATGGTAACAGCGGCGGCTTTGGTAGTAGAGTATTTCCTCTATACCACGATTCCTGCTCAGTCTTTTTTGAGTCCTCTGCGCTATGTGAATGTCTTTTCCTATGTATTTACCTCTAATATCTACACAGAGTATGTGAATCTCAATTTCTTTTCCTATCCCATTGGAAAAAGCACCATGCTCTTGGGCCTTCTGTTTATTGGGACGATTGTACTAACAACCGTTATTGTAGTCCTGATGCCGAAACGGTATCCTTTTGGAAACAGGGACCTATTGGGCAAGTGGGTAAATCTTTGGAATCGAGTAAAAGATCCTGTTCTCCGCAAATTGGGTATGGTTGGCTTTGAATGGTATAAGCAGCTGTTTATGACAGCCAGTGGGCTTATTTTGATTTTGGGCTTGCTGATCAGCAGCGATCTTCCGCTGAACAGCGGCGCATATAACCGGATTGAAGACTCGCTTTACCGCCAATATATGGCTCAGGTTCAAGGACCGGTTACGCAGAGCACCCATGATTATATAGCCCAGGCAAAGGCATCGCTGGAAGGTGTGGAGATCAACCGAGCAGAATTTGAAGCAGCACTAAACCGTTTGGAGCAGACCGTTGCTGACATTCCGGAAGGTGCATGGTTGGTCGATGACACGATGTTTTTGAATATCTACGGAAGCGAAAGCTGGTACACGCAGCGAAACACTGCATTGATAGCCTTGCTCATATTATGCGCCAGCCTGTCCTCCCTCTTTGCACCTGAACAGAATGCTGATCTAAGGAGAATGCTTCATTCCACGCCGAGAGGACGGGAAAGACTGTTCTGGGCAAAATATGGAGTTGCTGTTGGCATAACGGTGCTGGTTTGGCTGATGGTATTTGTGCAGGAATGGCGCACCGCATCCGTAATGCTGGGAGAAACGGTATTGAATGCACCTTGCGGAAGTATTAGCGTGCTCCGAAGCTTCCCCGGCACAGTCAGATCCTATTTGGCAATCCTTTGCATCAGCAAAGGCATCGCACTGCTGATCCCAATGAACCTATGTGTGTTTATTGGAGGGAAAGTCCGTGGATTTGAAAAAGCTTTCCTGGTTAACCTCGTGTTTTTGCTAATTCCTGCGGCCGCGTATCGGTTTGGTGTCCATGGCCTAAAATTTGTCACACCGATTAGTTTCCTCGCAGATGGGAATATTCTTCAATTCGAAGCCGGTAACATCCTGATTCTTGGCATTTGGACCGCAGGATCCATTGTGGCCTTGATCGCAGCAAAACGAAATTGGGCTTCTGTAAACCATTAACTTGTGATGAGAAAGATGCATCCTCAATTATCGTATAAGCAGCCCATGCCAGAAACGGCATGGGCTGCTGTAGTTTTTGACATAAAATTAATTTGGCTTTGTGTAATATTTGAGGATTTGTGTGTACATTTTCTTATACACTTCGCACACTGCCTCAAGTTTGATGATCTTTGCGTTTGTGGCCTCAATCAACTCACGCGACTGATCGTTGATTGCCTTCGATGTTTCCGGCGTAGGAACACCCAGCGCACAGCAAACACCTGTGTTGATTTTCGCCATCTCATCCTCTGAACAGGTTCGAATATAATTACCGATTTTTTCTCGGGGTACCGTCTGGATGTTTTCGCAAAGGGCGGTTGATGGCATTTTGCATTGGATCGCTACATGTGTCGGCGTAGGCTCTTTCTCTTGGCTCGTCAGCGGAATGACGGTAACATGCGATGAATATCGGTTGGCGTTATCGTTCGAGATAATGATACACGGTCTGCCTGAGCGGTAGCCAAACTCGTTTGTATGCCCCATATCGTCAATATAGTGTATTTCTCCGCGCGAGAAGTCTCTATATGGTTTTTTTCAATATAAGGAATCATAACTACTCCTCCCCTTATCCCAAATAGCTGGTTATGACATCCAATCTTGAATGCCCTAACATTTTCGAAACCGCCTGCATAGCCCGTTTGTCGTAAATGATTCCGGCGCGCTCTCCACGGCAGATGTACTGTTCCTGCCGCGGAATCTCCTCTGCCGGCCGCGCCAGACGATGATAGAGGTCGCTGGCATAAGCTCGCCGCCAGGTGTGTACGGGTGCATATTTTGGAACGTGCGGAAAAATCATCTTGTCTCCTCTGGCAGCCGCTTGCTCTGCCAATTCCAAAGGTGTATTGTTCAACGCGATTACAAAGCGCTCCTTCCCGCCTTTTCCTTGCCGCACATGGACAATCACATTTCCTTTGTTGCTTCGATACACATCTGTTGGGCGGAGTTGAGCCACCTCATGTCGCCGGAGTCCGCACGCCCTGCAGAACAACTCCAACAGGTAATGCTTCTTTGAATCATAGTGCCCTACGAATGTATTTCTGCGATGTTGCTTGACGTCCCGGCGCCGCCGTTTGGGCAGCTTAACGCCAAAATCGCACATGGAGCATTGAAACATTTTAGCCAGCGCTGCGGCCTCAGCTCGCACCGTCCAAGCGCTCAGGCCTTGCTGGATACGCAGGCGTAAATATGTACCTACATACTGTCTGGCTGCATCCAGATCATTGCAGCCGTGCTCTTTGCGCACCCATCTCAGAAATCTGCAGCAGATTGCGATGTAGTTGGTCAGTGTACTACCGGAGTAAATTTTCTCCTTTGCCGGTTTACCGTTGTTTCTCAACTTGTCTTTATGTTTGGAATGATTGAATGCGCACATGCCAAGCAATCTCTCAACACACAAACGGATCAAGCTTTTCTTTTTCATATTAAATACCTCCTGTTATATCTCCGACAATTAGCCCTGCCGGTAGGCCCTTTTGTTAAACAAAGCCGTGATTTTTTCGGGTTCCCGTTCCCGAGCTAATAATGGGCAAAACACGCTGCCGCCTTGCCATCCCATGTTTTATCTGGTTATTTCCCCGTTTTTCTCTGGTTCAAGAAACAGATATGCGCTTTTTCTTTGCCGGCCTGCATTTTGCAGACCGGCATCGCTATCCTCAGCATTGCATGCTCCCGCTACACTCTAACACCTTTGATAGCTCGTTCGGATACAACTGCTCTTAGCGTGCACCCTGGGCTTCAGCCCAATTCATCTCACTCCCTTGTTCAGTAATGTAATCTAAAACTATTATGTAAAAACAGTGATTCGGACAACAAAAAGCCGCCGATCTCGGGTCTGTGCCCAGAATGGCGGCTTTTTCTTATCTGTCGATCAATCCATCATAATATCTATAGATGCTTTTATTTGTGCGCCTAAAATCGCCCCCAGAAACGGCTTGTGTTGCAGGATTTTCTTTTTCTTCATTTTTATAGTTTAAATCCATCATACTAAATATAGCATATAGTTTTGCTTCTAAAATCACTTGCAATATCCGCAATTCCTATTGGGTAGTACTTTTGCTCAATTTTCAATCTTGCTTTTCTCATAATAAGTATATATCTGTTTTTTTGCTTTACAGAAAAGCAGTAGCAGATAACGCCACAGTCACCCGCGCCAAGGCAGATTTTTTCATAAAAGTTCTGCTTTTTACCCCAGTTCATATACCCCTAAGATCAGAGGGAAAAACGACAAAAGGAGAGATAATCAGCATGGCTCAACAATGGATAGAAAAATTCGTAGAATCTGGAGAAGTGATCGAAGACATTCTTTATCTTCGTTCAACAGAGCGATCACCATCTGATAAGAAAGGAAAATCAGCGGACGAGAAATACCTTGAAAACCTGAATCGACGTATTCGCGATCTTACACGCTTACTTAATTGCAATTTTACGCCAAGGGACTATTTTGTCACGCTTACGTATTCGCGAGTCGGATATGCAAAATTGCGGGCTGATAAACCGCCCAAGATTCCTGCCACCCCCTATGTTTATAAGGCCGCGGAAAAAGAGATTCATAAACTAATCGAGCGTTGCAGATATCATTGCGCCAAAGAAGGCGTGATATTTAAGTGCATCTATGTCACAGCTAACATTAACCCCGACACCAATAATCGCGCAAGAATCCACCATCATGTTGTTGTTAACTGTGAGGCCATAGAAATACTTAAACGCCTTTGGCGACATGGTCATGTCCTAGTTGAAAATGTAGAAAACGAAGTGGACCATGTCCATCTTGCGCGCTATATGATGGATCAAGTGCCGTACGAGAAAGGGCACAATAATTACGGTAGAACCTTGAATCTGGAAAAGCCAATTATTGCCGAACGCGTTCCATGGAATCCCAATAAAATACTTACGCCCCCGGAAGGAGCCATTGTGCTTAAGCAGGGCCCCAATTATCTTCGGTTCGCCCGTGATAAATCATAATGGTATTTTTTGATTATAGGTATCCCTTACAATCTAATAACCTACAATTTCACCACATAAGGAGGTAACAATGGTCAGAAACAAATCACCTACGAATGTAAAATATTAAACGAGGTCAGTATTTACAGCATTTTATCAGCAGCATCCATGTCAGTTCTTTGTCTATAGCGATCAGCAAAGAACCTCTTGTGCATGGCGGGTATAAGGTAACCGCAATGCAAAACACTTGTACTGATAACGAAAATCAGGTTGCTTTTGAACGGTGCATCGACGTAATGACCCGGTTTGTCCTGAAATACGGCAACACTGTTCTCAAAAACGACACACCCGACGAAGCTTTTGCTAATCAGCAAACAGCCTCTTGATTGGGACAAGGAAGGCGCAGCGAAATGCTGCGCTTTTTCTTTTGCTAAAATCCGATATTGTAGATTGTATGTGATGAAATCACATGCTATAATATAGAAAACAATCATGATTTATGGGGATTTATTCCAACTGTCGCAGGGAAAGGAGGCAATGCTATGCAAAAAACTGTAAAATGCTATATCTACACCCGCGTTTCCACAGCTATACAGGTTGATGGCTACAGCCTGGATGCACAAAAGGAGAAACTGCGCAAATACGCAGACTTCCAGGATATGCAGATTGTTCGAGAATATTCCGATGCAGGTTTCTCTGGCAAAAATATTCAAGGACGTGCAGATTTTCAACGGATGCTTAACGATATCCAAAACCAGAGAGACGGCGTATCTTATGTGCTGGTTTTTAAGCTTTCCCGCTTTGGGCGCAACGCTGCAGATGTGCTGAGCTCCTTGCAGCTTATGCAGGATTACGGTGTCAATCTGGTCTGCATAGACGACGGCATAGACAGTTCCAAAGATTCCGGCAAGCTGATGATCACTGTTCTGTCTGCTGTGGCGGAGCTCGAGCGTGAAAACATCCGCATTCAAACTATGCTTGGACGCGAACAGAAGGCTCGCGACGGTGAATGGAACGGCGGATTTGCTCCTTATGGGTATAAGCTTGAAAACGGCTATTTGGTCATCGTAGAGGACGAGGCGGCGATAATCCGCACCATATTTGACCGATACATTCATACCAATGATGGCATCCAAGGTGTTGCCGATTATCTCAATAAGCACGGTTACAAAAAGAAAGTCCGGAAAAACGGATACCTGGAGCAATTTTCCAGATCCTTTGTGGATGGCGTTCTCGATAATCCCGTATATATGGGAAAGATCGCTTACGGACGCCGTAGAACAGAGAAGAAGACCGGAACGAGAAATGAGATGCATGTTGTGGAGCAGGATGAATTTCCTGTATACGAAGGACTACATGAAGCAATTGTTTCGGAAGAAGACTGGAATTTAGCCCAAGTCAAGAAGAAAGAACGATCCTTCCAGAGAGATAAATTTAAGGACCCGAGTCATGCTCATATTTTATCCGGTCTCTTGATCTGCCCTTGTTGCGGCAGGAAGATGTATGGTAATGTCTCTAAGGCACACAGCAAAGATAGAAAAACGAGATACTACTACCACTGTAGACACGTGAAAGAGGCCACCGGTCATACTTGCTCCTTCCGAACCAGCATTGATCAGATTGAAATCGACAGAACTGTTGCCAGAGTGATTTCTGCCATGGTTCGTGACGAGCGTTTTGCTACCGCTATTCAATCTAAGATCGGCAAGGCCATTGACACAAATGATTTGGAACAAGAGCTGCAGGCGCTGCAGCAGGAGTTGCGAAAAACAGAGAGTGTAAAAAGCCGACTGGAAACGCAAATGGATCAGCTGGAAGAGTCAGATCCCCATTACGAGCGAAAAATGGCGGACCTGCAGCGACGGTATGACGAAAAATATGATGTCATTGTGACGCTGGAAGAACAGATCAACGAAGCTCACAGGAAACTTCATAATATTCAGCAAGAGGTTGTCACAGCTGATAATATTTACAAAATCCTGCTCTCCTTTGACGAACTGTACAGTTGCTTGGAAGAAAGTGAAAAGAAAGAACTGATGCAGGCAATGATTGAAAAAGTTGAGCTTTACCCGGAAAAGAGGAAAGATGGCTGCTGGATTCGCAGTATAACTTTCAAATTTCCGCTGCCTACAAAAGACGGCGAAGTCCGGGAATTTCCCTTGGAATCGTTGACAACACTCGAATCCGTAGTGACCTTGGTACAAGCATAAAATCACCCGCTGCCGATGGCAGCGGGTTTTGTCTATTTCGG
Source organism: Faecousia sp. (assembly GCA_045658365.1). Lineage (GTDB taxonomy): Bacteria > Bacillota > Clostridia > Oscillospirales > Oscillospiraceae > Faecousia. The sequence goes on from JAZOUU010000054.1 coordinate 14,601, forward strand.
GCGGTGTTTCAGGTCGCCGGTGGCGGGATTGTCCAACACCTTGCCATCTTCGTCAAACCGGGAGCCGTGACAGGGGCAGTCCCAGCTATGCTCCTGCGGATTCCACTTTAAGGCGCGGCCCAAGTGGGGACACCGGGGCGCGGTGGGAGTTAACAAATTCCACACGGACTCCGCCGCGTTCACCGCCAACTGGGGACGCAACATGCTGCGGGAGGGGGAAAAGAGGGCTGTATGGGGATTCTCTTTGCCCTGAATCAAATCCACCAGAATATTAGCCGCCACCATGGAAGAGGTCATGCCCCATTTTCCAAAGCCGGTGGCCACCAGCAGATCCGGCGTATTGGGGCTGTACTGGCCGATATAGGGAACGCCGTCCAGGGTCATGCAGTCCTGGGTGGCCCAGCGATAGCGGAGCTCAGCCTTGGGGTAATGCCGTTTAGCAAATTCTTCCAGTTCTTCCCAACCGCCACCGCCTTTGCCCGTACGGTGACCGCCGCCCCCAAGCAGCAGCAGATCTCCGGCATTCCGAAAGGACAGGCCGGTATTCTTTTCGTCCACGTACATGCCGTCCACCTTGCCGGCATTCTCCAGCCCCAGCACGTAAGACCGGTGCTGATACATCTTCAAAGGATAGAGTCCGTGCTTGCTCCACAGGGGAAAATGGGTGGCAACGATGGTTTTCTTCGCCGTGATCACGGCGCTGTCGGTGTGATAGCGGTTTCCGTCAAAGCTTTCTACCTTCGTATGCTCGAAAATTGGCAGATCCTTTACCATAGCCCGGAGAAATTTCAGCGGATGAAACTGGGCCTGCTGCGGAAACCGGATCGCCCCCACCGTGGTAAGGGGCAGCGGCACGGATTCCACCCACTCCGCCTCCGCGCCGATGGTCTGCAGGGCGGCAAACTCTTTTAAGAGGATTTGCTGATGCTCCCGGGCGTACACAAAATTGTCCCGGGTTTCGAAGTCGCAGTCCATCCCCTTGCACAGCTCCCGGTACTGTAAAACTGCCTCCTGATTGGCAAGATAGTAATTTCTCGCCTGCTCCAAACCGAACCGCTTCAGCAATTTTTCATAAATTAGCCCGTGCTGAGACGTAATTTTTGCGGTGGTTTTTCCCGTCACACCGCTGCAAAGGGTGTTTTGCTCCACCAAAACGGCGGAAATTCCCGCCTCCCGGAGCCGGTAAGCGCACAAAATGCCCGCCATACCGCCACCGATGATCAACACGTCTGCTGTCATATTTTGCTGCAGCTTGGGAAACTCTGGTAATTTTTCCGTTTCTTGCCATAACGATTCCATAGCATCACCTGCATCTAGGGTGCCCGGAATGGGGTATTTTATGTGAAAACCCCACCTCTTTTGAGGTGGGGCGCAATAAAATCTTATTTGACAGCGGCAGCGATCCGCATCTTTCTTCCCAGAGCAGCAATGCCCATAGCAATGAGCAAGACCAGATAGGCCGCTGCGGTAAAGCCCAGAATATAAATCACCAGACAAAGGGGGAAAGGCACAACCCCCTGTACCAGAGAATATACCGGCAGATGGGGATCGCAATAGGGGCTGACGAAGAACATATTAAAGGTTTCCCGCTCCAGCAGGCCGGTAGCATGGGCAATTTCGTTCAGAATCACCGCAATGCCCACATTCACAGCAAATACCGGCAATGCTTTCAACACCGTTTTGTGCTTTAGGGGCACATATCCGCTGCAGAAGAGGTAAATGCCCACAGTAATCATAGAGCCGTGGCAAATCATGGTCTGGATATTGATGCCGATGGTGGAAATGAACACCGAGGTGGGGTACACCATCACGCTGAGGCCGGCAAACATGGCATAAGTAGCGAGGTAAGCGCACAGACTTTCATGCACCTTTCCCTTTCTGGTAATACCGGCAAGCAGCCCCACATACATGGGCGTGGAGCAAAACTGGAACGGAAACGCATACCACTGATAGTCCGCTTCAATTCCATTTGTATAAGAGAAGGTATAATTGACCTGCTTATACACTTCCAAAACGGCCACCACAAGGGCGGTGATCCACACCACTTTCCGCACATGGGTATCAGAGGGCTTTTTCGGATATCTGCACAGAGGAATCAGCACCAGAAACGACAGGGCAAACCACAAAAGGTGAAACCATCCATAGGGCAGGGGCGTTTCCATGGAAGTATCAAGGATAGAAAGCAAAGACTGCAAGGTCGTCAAAAAAATCAAGCCTTTCCAAAATAATCTTCACCATTATACTACCTTTTTCCGTTTTTTCCAGCCGGTTTCGGCAGAAAACGCCTTAAGTTTCAGGGGATAAAATCTTAAGAATTTCTTAATTCCAATCCCAGCAGGATGCCCCCCGACTCTGCATAGTAACTGCAAAGCCCCCGGGTCTCGTAAATTTCAATGTCTGCGGTGGGGTATTCCTCCCGGATGGTATCCGCAATGAGCTGAGCAAATTGGGGATTTTCGCAATGAGCAAGGGAAATTTTTCCTCCTGTATATCCCACACGGCGTATGTTTTCCATGAATTTTTTTAAGCTGCCTTTTTCGCCCCGGCATTTATCCATAATTTCAATGGTGCCGGTTTCCGAGGCGGTTGCCATGATCTGAATTCCCAGCATGCTGCCCAGTTTGGCCACCGTTTTATTCACTCTGCCGTTCTGGGCAAAATTGTGGAAAGACCGCAGGGAAAAGAAAATCCGGGTCTGCTGCATGTAGGCTTCGCCCCGGGCGCAAATTTCCTCAAAGGGCAGATCCTCTTTCACCCATTGGGCCAGTTTCATCACCAGCATCCGCACCTCCGGGCCGGCGCTGAGGGTATCGAAGATATGGATTTTCGCCTCGGGATGCTCCTCCTGATACAGCCGGGCAGCGGAGACCGCAGCGCCATAGGTTCCGGAAATATTGCCGCTTAAGGTGACTACGTAAATTTCCTCGCCCCCCTCGTAAGCCTCACACCAGGCAGATACATTGGGGCAGGTGGTATAAGAGCGCCCCTGATAGCCGGCCAAATACCGGAGCATTTGGGAAATGTCCAGCGATGCATCGTCCACAAAGGCCCTTTCTTCTGTAGCAATGGTCAGCGGCACAGAAGTAAAATCCGCGCCGGGAATTTCAAAGAAGTCGCAAGAAGAATCTGCGATAATTTTTGTCTTCATATTGGTAAATACACTCCTGTTTGGTTTCTGCCGCTTCTCTGCGGCAGGCCTATTGTAGCATACAAAACGCGTATTTTTTCACTACTTCTGTAACATGGATTCTACGCATTCTTGAACAGAGGAAAATCCGCTCTACCTGCGGGAGAGTTTCGGCATAAATGCCGAAAAACCGCGCCTGCAGACACAGGCGCGGTTATGATTCCCTCTTGGTTTGCGTTATTGGTTGATTTTTCTAAACTCCTGGGGGCTGCAGCCCACATTGCCTTTAAACCAATTATAAAAGCCGTTGTAGGAGCGGTAGCCCACCAGCGCCGCCACCTCCTCCACCTGCTTGTCGGTTTTGGCCAGCAGGCTCTTGGCGATCTCCAGCCGGGTAGCCGTCAGTTTCTCCCGGAAGTTCATGTGGAAAATTTTTTGAATAATCCGCTCCGTCTGCTTTTCGCTTAAGCACAAGATACCGGCAAGCTTTTTTAGGGTGATATCTTCCATATAGTGCTCATTGAAGTAATCTTCAATCATATACCTTCGGGAAAAATACCGCTCCGGTTTCTCCGCGGTGCTGCCGGGCAGGGTTTCCTTTTCAAAAAGGATACCGAACAGCAAATAAAAGAAAAGCTGAAAATAAGCGAAAATTAACTCCTTCGCAAAAGACTTTTCTTCGCAAAGGTTGGCATGGATCTGCTTCACACAGTCAATAATCGGAGTCTGCCTGCCAACAAAAAAGAAATTCGCATTTCTTTGCAGCGCCCGGGAAAGTACACCATAATAATCGGCGGCGGCTCTGCGTTTATTTGGCACCACTGTAAAATAGAAACTGAAAACCGCAGCATCCTCACGGGCACAAACAAAATGGTGGTAGGTATTGGGGAAAATCAGAAGACCGTCCTCCGCCCCAAGGGTCACTTTCTCGGTTTCCGTAAAAAGCTCCACCGATTCCCGCAGTACAAAATGATACTCAAAGTTTGTATGATTATGGATCGTGGATTCCAGCCTGCGACCAACGGTTTGAGCGTTGCTCACCGATGCTGCAATATTCATATTGCCGATTTCGAAGTTATAATACAAGCTTTTTTCCATCCGCCCGCGCCCTCCTTACCTCAAACAAACCGGACATCCGTTTGATAAAAAGGTCTGTTGTCTTTGTTTACTTTCCTTTGTCCCTTTGTTAAGATGATTATATCATACTCTAGTAAAAATACAACCAAGAGACAAAAGGAGAATAGATAATGTCTTACGCACAGGAGTTATACGAACACGCAAAACATCGTATTCCCGGCGGAACTCAGCTGCTCAGCAAGCGTCCTGAGCAATTTGCTCCCGGTCAGTGGCCCAACTATTTTACCAAAGCTAAGGGCTGCGAACTGTGGGATGTGGATAATAAACACTATTATGACCTGACCACCAGCGGCATCGGCGCCTGTCTGCTGGGCTACGCTGACCCTGATGTCACCAAGGCTGTGGTAGAACGGGTAGAAAACGGCTCCATGTCCACCCTGAACCCCCCCGAGGAAGTGGCACTGGCTGACAAGCTTTGTGAGATCCACCCCTGGGCGGAAAATGTCCGCTTTGCCCGTACCGGCGGCGAGGTCTGCGCCATCGCGATTCGTATCGCCCGTGCAACCACCGGCAGAGACGTGGTCGCCATTTGCGGCTATCACGGCTGGTCTGACTGGTACATCGCTGCCAACCTGGGCGCAGAAGCTGCTCTGGACGGTCAGCTGCTTCCCGGTTTGAAGCCTGCCGGTGTTCCCAGACCCCTGACCAACACCGCTTTGACCTTTAACTTCGGTGATAAGGCAGCCCTGGACAAGATCATTGCGGAATACGGCGACAATCTGGCCTGTGTCATCATGGAGCCCATCCGCGGTGCCCAGCCCGACCCCGACTTCCTGAACTATGTAAAGAGCAGTGTCAACAAGGCCGGCGGCCTGCTGATTTTTGACGAAATCACCATCGGCTGGCGTTACTGCTTCGGCGGCTCTCACCTGGCTCTGGGCGTGAATCCGGACATGGCTGTATTTGCCAAGGCCATGGGCAACGGTCACCCCATCTCCGCTGTCATCGGCACCAAGGCCGCTATGCACGGCGCGGAAGACTCCTTCATCAGCAGCACCTACTGGACGGAAAGTGTCGGCCCTGTGGCCGCCCTGGCTACCATCAAGAAGATGGAAGAAACCCGGGCCTGGGAGCATGCCATGAAGACCGGTCAGGCGCTGATCGACAAGTGGAACGAGCTGATTGCAAAGTACGATCTGCCCGCCCACGCAGGAGACACCCCCTGTCTGGCTCACCTCTCCTTTACCAAGTACCCCATGGAGCTGAAGACTCTCTACACCGTATTGATGCTGAAGCGGGGCTTCCTCGGAAACATCGGTTTCTATCCCACCCTGGCCCATACTCCGGAGATCATGGAAAAATATTATGTGGCCATTGACGAAGTGTTTGCAGAAATGAAGGCCATCCTGGACAAAGACAGCCTGGATGCCATTCTGGAAGCCATTGGCGGCCCGGTCTGCCAGAGCGGCTTTAAGCGTCTGCTGAAGTAATTCGATAAAACAAAGTGACACGCCTGTGTAATACAGGCGGGTCACTCTATATGGGTTTATTATTTTACAACTTTCACGAACACAAGGATGGAAAGCACGATGCCAACCAGAGCATACAGACCGATCACCGCGCCCAGCAGGGAGAACACGATTCCAATAATCGGAAGTTTTGCCAACAGGCCGATGATCACGCCGCAGACCACATCGATCAGCGCATAAATCACCAGCGAAATGATAAAGGGGGTCAGTTCAGTTGCTTTGAAAGCAAAGGGGAAATATTTCTTCAACAGTTCCATTTTTAAGTCTCCTTTTTATTTTTTCGTCCCCAGCGAGGACAAGATTTCCATTTTCACTCTGTCAGGGCAGCTTGTTACCGGCAGCACGGTAGATTTCATACCATTCTTCCCGGGTGATGCGAATTTCGCTGGCCTTCAGGCAGTCGGCAAGATGGGTAAGGTTCATAGTGCCGGTGATGGGCTGCATTTTCGCCGGATGACGTAAGATCCACGCCATTGCCATTGTGGTTTTTGATACGCCGTATTTGTTTCCGATGCGCTCCAGCGCATTGTTCAGCTCGGGGAATTTTTCGCTGTCTACGAAACAACCCTCAAAAAAGCCATATTGCATCGGCGACCAGGGCTGGATAGTGATGCTGTTTAACCGGCAAAAATCCAGAACGCCGCCATCCCTGTTAACACCGGATTCGTTATACATATTCACATTGATTCCGGAGTGAATCATCGGCGCGTGCATGATGCTAAGCTGCAGCTGATTGGCGCAAATGGGCATGTCCATAGCGTTCTGCAGCAGCTGCATTTGATACGGATTTTGGTTGGAAACACCGAAATGACGAACTTTTCCCGATTCTTTCAGATGGGAAAAAGCCCGAGCCACCTCTTCAGGCTCCATCAGCGCATCCGGGCGGTGCAGCAACAACACATCTATGTATTCCGTGCCCAGCCGCTTCAAGCTTCCCTCTACGGAAGTTACAATATGCTCATAAGAAAAGTCAAACTGCCCTTTGCGGATGCCGCATTTGGTTTGGATCAAAATCTTCTCCCGCTGGAACGGCGCGATTGCTTTGCCGAACAGCTCTTCACATTTGCCGCCGCTGTAAATATCGGCATGGTCAAAGAAATTTGCGCCGAAGCTCAGCGCGGTATCCACAAACTCCGACACCTGCCGCTCCGACAAATTGGTCAGCCGCATACAGCCTACAGCAACGGTAGGCACCTGCAATCCGCTTTTTCCAAAATCAATAGTATACATCGTCTCAGCCCCTTTTTTTATTAGTTTAACACAGTTTTTTCAAAAAGAAAAGAAAAATCCGCCCAAAGCAATTCGGGCGGTAAAAAGGCCCCCTCTGACGAGGGGGCTGGCAAAAATCTTTGATTTTTGCCTGGGGGAGAGAAACTTTTTGATATTTTCTCTCCCTCTGTCTTCGCCTTTTGGCGAATCCACCTCCCTCATCAGAGGGAGGCATAAAAAGCAGGGTGTTTTCACCCTGCTTTTTTCATCGGTTAAATTCTTGCGACGCCGGATTTTCTGGCAGCCTCGGCAACAGCCTTGGCAACCGCAGGACCCACGCGCTCATCGAATGCGGCAGGAATGATGTAGTCCGCACGCAGCTCCTCGTCGGAAATCAGACCGGCAATGGCCATAGCCGCTGCCATCTTCATTTCCTCGTTGATGTCGGAAGCGCGAACATCAAACGTACCGCGGAAAATGCCGGGGAAGGCCAGCACATTGTTGACCTGGTTGGGGTAGTCGGAACGGCCGGTGGAAACAACGGCAGCGCCGCCTGCCTTGGCATCTTCGGGGAAGATTTC
>JAZOUU010000055.1:0-42185 GCA_045658365.1 Faecousia sp.
GACCTGTCAGAACCTATGGAAGTATCCGTATCCCGCAAGGGAAGAAAGGGAGGAAATGCCGATGAGTAATCCTCTGTTCCAGGCCCTGGGCGGCAGACAGCAGCCAAACATGATGGAAGATTTCCAGAGATTCATGCAGCAGATGCAGGGCATAAACCCAAGACAGGAGATTAACCGGATGTTACAGTCTGGGCAGATCTCCCAGCAGCAGTTGAATCAGGCTCAGCAGATGGCCCAGCAGATGCAGGGTATGATGGGCATGTTCAAGCGTTGAAAACTGTGGCCACGGTTTCAAATATTATTTCACAAGGAGTATGACTTCAATGGATGGTAACTACACACTTTCCGACATCGCAGCCGTAACCGACGGCAACCGCAATAACGGCGGTATGTTCGGAGGTAACGGCGACTGGGGTGCATGGATCATCCTGTTCCTTCTGTTCGGCATGTTTGGCCGGGGCGGATGGGGTGGTTTCGGCGGCGGTAACGGCGGCAATGGCTGTACGGTTCCCTGCGCAACCCAGGCAGATGTCCGGGCGGCTGTTGACCAGCAGACCCTGATCTCCAAGCTGGATCAGCAGACTTACGGACTGGCAGACAGCACCTACGCACTGAATAACACCCTGCAGAACGGCTTCTTCGGTGTGGAGCGTGGATTCTGCGACATCGGCAGACAGATCTCTGACTGCTGCTGCACCACTCAGCGCGCCATCGATGGCGTGAACTTCAACATGGCAAAGGGCTTCTGCGACCTGGGCAACACCATGAACAGCAACACCCGTGACCTGCTGGAGAATCAGAACACCAACACCCGCGCTATTCTGGACTTCCTGACCCAGGATAAGATCGCAACCCTCACCGCAGAGAATCAGGCTCTGAAGTTCAAAGCCTCCCAGTCTGAGCAGAACGCATTCATCACGGCAAATCAGCAGGCACAGACCGCTGAACTGATCCGCCGCCTGGGTGCTGACTGCCCCACTCCCGCCTACGTCGTACAGCCTCCCACTCCCGTAAACTTTCCCGTTAACGGTTGTGGTCAGGTACAGTTCGGCTATGGCTGGAATAATGGCTGCGGTTGCGGCTGCGGCTAATTCGTATAACGTATCTTCCCGGCGGAAGATACGCCGGGATGTACGGTAAACACCGTTATTACCCGGGGGCGGCTTATGTCGCCCCTATACGAAAGGAAAAGGAAATGATTGAACTTATTAACACTGCGGTCCAGACCGTGGAAATCGGTCAGAGCGTAGTATACAACTCTACAGCCGTTCGCGGCGGCTGTGCAGAGCGGCACAGGGAAGGCAGCGCACAGATTACACTGACAAAGCCGGGCCGTTATCTGGTTGCATTCTCCGGTAACATTGCAGTTCCTACAGGCGAAACCGTTGGCGAAGTATCTCTTGGTCTTACATATGACGGTGAAGTTCTGGGCGGCTCTCTCATGCGGGCAACACCTGCGGCTGTAGAGGAATACTTCAATGTATCCACACAGCACTATGTTGATGTGTACTGCAACTGCTGCGTAACTGTAACCGTTGAGAACACAGGAGATACCCCTGTCCTCGTGGACAACCCGAACTTGACAGCCGTTCGGGTATGCGGCTGAAGGGGGTGGAGTTATGTACGATACCTACCAGATGCAGGATGCGATCTGCAAGGAACTGGAAAAGAAGGCCAAGACTGGTCTGAAAACTACTGCTGACCTTGACGCTATTTGGAAGCTGATTGACGCATACAAGAATCTGTTAAAGATCGATATGTTGCAGGAAGCCTCCGAATATTCCGAAGGTGACGGTTACAGCGAACGCAGACACCGGGATAGCCGAGGCCGTTACGCAAGAGACGGAGAAGGACACGGATACGAAGGTGGCAGCTCCTACCGTGGCGGCTACAGCGAAGCAAAGGACCGCTACATGGAAGACAAACATTCCTACCGCTCCACCAGATCCCCGGACAGCAAACGGGATATGAATGTTTCCCTGCAGGAATGCATGGAGAAACTGAAGATGGAGCTGGACGAAATGGAAGCAAACGCTGACACCCGTGAAGAGCGGGACAAGATCCGGGAAATGCGCCGGGAGATCGGAAAACTCGCATAACTGAACAAGGATAGCCAGAGCGGGAAACCGCCCTGGCTATTTTAATGCAGTCGACAAAACTCGACAATTATCGACGAAACTCGTCAAAACTCGTCGATTATCGACGCGTCAATTGACAATACGCATCCATGGTGTAGTGGTAGCACCTCTGCCTTCCAAGCAGATAGGGCGGGTCCGAATCCCGTTGGATGCTCCAGACCCTGAGCAATGGTAAACCGGCTCCGGAAAGCGTGCAAATCCGAAATCACGCGACATACCTCGAAAGAGGTATATGGAACAGTAGCTCAGATGGCTAGAACTGTAGTGTCCCAGGTTCGAGTCCTGGCTGTTCCACCATTTAAAACCGAACAGAGATTGCACACGAGGGAGCGGTGCATAAAAAAGTTCCCATTTGAGCTTTGAATTGCTTTGCCGATAAGCTAAAGCGGCATCGCTACTAATCAACAGCGGTTCGGTCTATCCATCTACCCCGCCGGTGGTTCATCCGGCTTAATCCATTACCGCCGACGGGCGGTTTACAAATACGTTTAGGAGGATATGAAAGTATGAAAAACATTATTGAGATCTGCAAGGACTTCGGTTTTGAAGTTCCGGAAGATAAACACGCAGACTTTTTGAAGGCCGTAAACAGTGAGTACAAAACTGTTGTGGACTACGAAAAGAAAGTAAACCGCTTGACCGATGATCTGGCAGCAGAGAAGAAGCGTGCAGATGAAGCCGTAGAAACCCTGAAAGGCTTTGAAGGCAAAGATTTCGATGCTATTACGAGAGAGCGGGACGAATGGAAGCGCAAACACGATGAGACCGTAGCCCAGCACCAGAAGGAGCAGGACGAGCGGGAGTTCCATTCCGACGTGGAAACCGCAATCACTGAGGCGAAGGGCAAAAACACGAAGGCAATCATGGCGCTACTTGACCTGGAAAAGCTGCGCGGAAGCAAAAACCGCAAAGCAGATTTAGCTGCAGCGCTGAAAGATGTACAGACCGGGAATGAGTATCTGTTTGATGCTGCAGACGGCCCCCCTGCCAGATTTGATGGCCAGAACAACAAGGGAACCAACACAGGCGGAAAAATCACCGTGAAAGAAATTATGGCAATCAAAGATCCTGCCGAACGGCAGGCAAAAATTGTGCAGAACATGCATCTGTTTAAGAAAGGATGAAGCAAATAATGGCTGTTACCGCTAACACCACTACTACCGCTCAGATCTCTATCCAGGCAAAGGAAATTGATCTGGCTCAGAGATTTACCGCAAACTGGGAAGCTCTGATCGAAATCATGGGCATTATGCGCCCTGTACGAAAGACCCCTGGCACTAAGCTGGTTTCCAGCAAGGCATCTATTGTCCTGCAGGACGGTTCCGTTGCAGAAGGTGACGAAGTTCCTCTGTCCCAGGCTACCGTTACCCCCGTATCCTATAAGGATATGGTTTTGAGAAAGTACCGTAAGCGCGTTACCGCAGAAGCCGTGGAGAAGTTCGGCGCTGCTGTTGCTGTCCAGAAGACCGATGATGCACTGCTGAACGAACTGCAGGGCGTTGTTCTGGATGAGTTCTACGAATTCGCTCTGACCGGCTCCCTGACTGGCGAGGAAGATACCTTCCAGATGGCTGTTTCCATGGCCATCGGCAAGGTTAAGGATAAGTTTAAGAAGATGCGCCTGAACTACGGCCAGGTTGTCGTTTTCGCCAACACCCTGGACGTTCACCGCTACCTGGGTGCAACTGCCATCACCACCCAGACCACCAATGGCGTTGAGTATCTGAAGAACTTCCTGGGTGCTGATGTGCTGATCGCTTCCTCCGAAATTCCCGAGGGCAAGGTTGTCGCTATTCCTGCCGACAACATCGTCCTGTACTACATCGATCCTGCTGATGGCGATTTCGCTGCTCTGGGCCTGGAATACACCACCGGCGTTGGCGAAACCAACCTGATCGGCGTGCACAAGGAAGGTGTCTATGGCCGCGCATCCGGCGACACCCACGTCCTGATGGGCATGGTTATGTGGGCTGAATATCTGGACGCTATTGCTGTTATTTCCGTTGCCCAGGGGGGTTAACCGGCTATAACCTGCGGTCCAGCTACACACAGGAGGGCCTTGAGAGTATGACAATCGCAGAAATCAAGGCCCTTGCGGGTGAGCTGGGTTATAGCATTACCAAGACCCGCAAGGCTGAAATTATTGAGGAGTTCTTGTCTCAGCAGGAGGTGTGATATGCCATATATAGCATTTAGCGAATACACTAAACTGTATGATTCTATCGATGAGCGACTGTTTGACAGATTCTCTATCGAAGCTAGCCGTATAATGGACATCCACACCACCGGAATCGATAATGTAAAGAAATTGAAAACCTATTTCCCAACAGATGAAGATGACGCTGCTGCGGTAAAACATTGCGCAGCGAAGCTGATTTATACGCTGTATCAGATTCATCAGGCAGAAGTTACTGCGCTGGAAAGCCGGGGCTATGAAACCACAGATCACGGTATGCGGGGCAAGGTTATTTCCTCAATTTCTGCCGGTAATGAATCGATCAGTTATGCCACAGGCGGAAATTCTTCGGCGACTGCATATGATGCAGCGGTAAAAGACAAAACCGCCAGGACTAAGTTGCTGGCGGGAATCGTGTGGGAATACCTGTCCGGTATACCTGACGCAAACGGCGTGGGTCTGCTGTTCATGGGCATGTATCCGAGGTGGCGGCTATGATGAAAGAACCAAAGGTAATCAATGTACTGGGCACGGATCTCCAGATCCTGTTCCGGAAAGAAAAGGACGACTCAAAGCTGGAGAACTGCGTCGGATACTTTGATTCTTCCAAAGGCTGGATCATTGTCAAGATACTGGAGCCGGACGCAATGTCTCTGGGGAATCTAGACAAATACCAGAAGGAAATCCTTCGCCACGAGATCGTCCATGCGTTTCTGTACGAGAGCGGACTGGATGCCTGCTCCAACCAGGTGACAAACTGGGCCAGCAACGAGGAAATGGTGGACTGGTTCGCCATTCAGTCACCGAAGATCTTCAAGGTGTTTCAGGAACTGGAGCTGGTGTAGCCTATGTACAAAGATACGATCACACTGTTTAACCGAAAGCCCGGTGAACGTGGCCAGGGTGACACTTGGTTCCCGACGGTGATTAAAAACGTCAATCTGAATATCGACCGGGCGGCGATCCTTGCCAAGTACGGCGCTGAGACACAGGATAACGCTGTTCTGCATATCCGATACCGGAATGAAAACGGTGATATCCGAATCATTTGCGATTCCAATACAGAAAAACAGTGGATGCCGCCGAAAGAATGGGATAAGACTGAGGATTCTGTTACATTTACCAGCGGAAACGATTTTGATTTCTTCTGGAAAGGGGAATGGAGCGGCGGAATCGTTACGGATGCAGAGTATCTTGATGAAGGATTCTATAACTACATGAACCGTACGAAGGATTATGTTTTTGCGGTTTCCTCAGTGGCTATGTATTCCGTTGTTCCACACTTCGAGATAATGGGCAAATAATATGGCAGACAAGAATCTGAAAACGATCCGGTATACCAGGAACGGGAATGTGTTCGAGATAGATATGCTTATAGATATGAGCCGTTTTGACGAACAGTTTTCCCGGGCACAATTTGAACTGGACTCCATGGTTATGACGGATATGGTGCCATATATGCCTATGGAAACAGGAATGTTTATCCAGATTACCCGGGCTATGTCTGCCGCTGTGGCTGGAACCGGCAAGGTGGCGGCAGCTGCGCCGCCTATGGGCCGTTTCTTGTATGAAGGAAAGACCATGGTCGATGAAAAGACCGGCTCTCCCTGGGCACGGAAGGGTGCCATAAAGGTCCTTGTCAGCCATTACTCCGGAAAAACAAACGCAAAACCAAATCTTACCTATTCTCATGGCCGCAGCTCTCACTGGTTTGAGGAAGCCAAGAAACAGCATGGCGGTCAATGGATCAGCAAGACGAAGAGAACAGCAGGAGGCAACACATGAATGAAGTAAAACCAATTGGATACGATGTGTCCGGATATGAAATACTGACCAATGCGGTGCTTTCTCTGCTGAGCGAATTCCCTGGACTGAACGGCCGGGAAATTTTCTTTGAAGAGCTTGATGAGTCTGGAATTGCTTTTTCTGCGGACAATGGTGCTTTAGTGATATCAGAAACGCGTAGCATCACGGACCATGTTGTGCAGACATGCCAGTTTCCGTTTTTCGTGATCTACAGGACAACAAGCACCAAGGAATTCCAGAAACTACAGGTGCAGTCATTTTTTGACGCTTTGGGTAAGTGGATCTGTAAAGAGCCGGCTGTGATTGGCGGAGAAGTTGTACGCATGACAGTTTACCCTCAGTTGGCGGATGGCCGCAGAATCACAAGAGTTACGCGCTCCAACTCTTACGGATTGGAGCCAAATGAGGACGGCGTGCAGGATTGGCTGATGCCTGTGACCGTTCAGTATACTAATGAATTTGACATGTAAGAAAGGATGGTTGCTATGAGAACAGCAAGAAAGTGCCTGGTGCACTATGTGGATGCTGCCTTTGATATGACCTATGAAGCCACGAACTACCAGAAGCTGGGACAGGATCTGGAATCCCTGGATATTGAGCTGAATCCCCAGGTTGAAACTACCAGAAATATCCTCGGCGAAAATTCCGTGGTATTTAGCGGTTACGAGCCCACGACTCCCGTTGAAACCTTTTATCATGACTCTGCTAAGGAACTGGAGGATAAGATCATTCAGCTGGCTATGTCCAGACATTACGGCGACTCCTGTAAGACTTCTTATGTAGAAGCACTGTACCAGATGGGTGAAACTGAAAATGATCCTCCCGTATTCCTTCGCGCCTATCGCGAGGACATTTTGATCGTTCCCACCAGCTACGGTGGCGATACCAACGGCGTTCAGACTCCCTTTGAAATCCATTACTGCGGCAATCGTGTTCCTGGTAACTTCGATGCTGCTACCCGCGTATTTACCGTAGTAGGAGAAACTGCACTCTAATAATGAAAGGCACGCCTTTATGGCGTGCCTGTTTTTATAACATACGGAGGTGTTTATGGAACAGCTTATTTTTGACAACGGTATTAAAGAATACCAGATTAACGGAAAGGGTATTCTTCGGTTCAACCCTGGCGACCCTAACGTATATGCTCGCTTTATGGATCTCGTTCCCAAGATCAACAAGATCGAGAAAGAGATGAACGTCAAGGCGAGCAAAATAGACTACAACGACAAGACTGCCGCCGGTCAGGAGAAACTCCGGATCATGCGGGAAACCGATAAACGAGTAAAGGCTGTCCTCAACGAAGTTTTCGGCAATGACAACAACTTTGACGAGATTCTGGATGGTGTCAATCTGATGGCTGTTGCATCCAACGGAAAGCGCGTTGTTTCCAATATGATTGACGCTCTTCTGCCGATTATGGAAGAGGGCGCACAGGCGTGTGTCCGGGCTGAGGTCGATGCTGCAGTTTTGAACCGTGAACAGCGTCGAGCATTGCAGTGATGAATATATGGAATCTGCCAACATCTGCGAATATAGGCGGGAAAACGTATCAGATAAGCGCTGATTTTCGAGATGTCCTGGAAATTATCAGTATTCTAAATGATGAAAACAAGCCTAATTTCCTCCGTTGGCAGATAGCTTTATCTCTATTTTATAACGAAGAAATTCCTAAGAACTTTCACGCTCAGGCTATGGAATATTTGTCTGAGTTCATAAGTTACGGAAGCAATAATAAAAAGCCTGCTCCGAAAATGATTGACTGGGACCAAGATGCACAAATGATATTGAGTGATGTCAATAAAGTGGCTGGTATGGAAGTTCGAGCCACTAATTTTATGCATTGGTGGACCTTTTTGACATTCTTTTACAGTGTTGGGGATGGGCAATTAGCGACAGTTGTGTCTATCCGCAAAAAGAAACGTACTGGTAAGAAACTGGAAAAGTGGGAGGAAACGTACTACCGCGAAAACCGGGAACGAATCGACTTTAAGAGAATAAAGACAGTTGATGATCTTGCGGCTCAGGATTACTTCAACAAATGGCTGTGAGGTGGTAACTTATGAAATCCGACGGAACAATATGGATTGATACCAAAATTGACGAGAGCGGCATGAAGGACGGATTTAATCGTATGCGTGACGGCGCTGACGATGTTGCAACATCCTTCAGAAACGCAGGGAAAGTAATCGAAAATAGCTTTTCCAATATCAACTTTAATAAAACCATAGAAAACCTTAATGCACAAATCAGATCCCTGGAAACAGAATTTGACGCTATATCCAGAGAATTCGAGGATGCTCTGAAGTTCGATGATGACAAGTCAGCAGAACGGTTAGGAGCAAAGCGTGCGAAGATCTATGACAGAATTGCAAGAGCAAGAGATAAGCTGGCTGTTGAAGTTGCTGCAGCAGCACAAAAAGAAGCAGCTGCTGAAGAAAAGGCTAGTCAGCGGATAATTGCCGCCGAGGAAAAAGAATCAGCCAAGAGACGGCAGTTAAGCAGTGACTTTATAAACGCAGGAAATTCTGCAAGCTATTTTGGAACGAGACTCCGTGGAATTGTATCAAGTGCGTTTATTTTTAATATTATAAGCGCTGGGCTTCGGAGTGTTACATCCTATTTTGGTGCTGCGCTAATGGCCAATAATCAGTTTGCAACTGCTGTTTATAGATTGCAAGGCTCCCTTATGGTGGCATTTCAGCCCATATATGAGGCCGTGCTTCCTGCACTGGTTACGCTTATTAACTGGTTAAACGTCGCAGTACAGGCTATTGTAAGATTTTTTACAGTCCTCACAGGTAAATCTTATTCCCAAATGCAAAGCAACGCGATTTCCCTTAACACTTCTATGGGTAATTTGGGAAGTTCTGCAGGTAATGCAGGAGATTCAGCAGAAAATATGGGTGATTCCATAGAGGATGCGGGTGAAAAAGCTAAGAAAGCTGAGAAGTACCTGGCAGGATTTGACGAAATTAACCGTATGATCCGCGAGGATACGGATGATCTGTCGAACAGCCTGGATAATCTTGGAAACATGGGGAATACCGGCCTTGATGATTTCAAAGGTCCTGTATTTGATGCTGTTGAGCTTCCGACAGAATGGGAAACCGCTATTGATAAACTGGCTATGCGGTTCAAAGATATTTTCTTTGAATGGGAAAATATGACCCCAGAGATCATTGCAGAGAAACTGCTTACCGCTCTGACGACGATCGCTGGTGGAATTATCGGCTTTGCACTTGGTGGTCCCGGTGGTGCGTTGCTTGGCATGGTTGTCGGCGCAGGTTTAGGTGTCGTTCTTTCGTCCATTGTTTTTGATGGAGATGGACAGCTTAGTAGTGACGAGCTAATTCATGCCTTGGTACTCGCTCTTGGAATGATAGGAGGAGCAGTAATTGGATTTATGGCAGGCGGAATTCCCGGCGCAGCTATAGGAATTGCTGTAGGTGCAGGAGTTTCGATGGCTTTGAGCAAGATTATATTTGAGAAAGACGGAATTCTCAGCTATGAAGAACTGGAAAAGTCTTTGCTTTCTGTAATTTTGACTCTGGGTGGTGCAGGCATCGGGTTCCTTGTTGGAGGGCCAGGCGGTGCTCTGATTGGCCTGACTATTGGAGCCGGATTATCTTTCCTTCTTTCAAAGGCGGAAATCACTCAAAAAGAAGGAGCAATTTCAACAGATCAGCTGCTTAATGAGCTGTTGGATATTCTGTTGACCATTGGTGGCACTGCAATCATGTTCTTTCTGGGCGGAGCAATTGGCGGACCAGTCGGCGCAGCAATCGGTGCCGTTGTCGGTCTGGCGCTATCTTTTGCGCTGCAAAATGTGGAATTTGGAGAAGTGGAGCAATCTTACGACGATCTGCAGAAGAAAGTCGGAATATGGTCTGATCAAACGACACAGACAACTGAAGAACGGTACATTAAACCAACAAGCACAAAATTCCAGGAGCTGACAAAAAGAATAACTTCCAATATTGAGCAATCAAAGAACTCAATTTTGGACAACATGAGTCTTGCTGCAACTGGAGTTGAAACGACATTCTTTGAGCCAATGGCAGAATGGTCGACGGCTTTAGCGGATAAGTTGTTTAACGACAATAGCAGCTCCGCTGAAAAATCGGCGGCTTTCTGGACGAGAGCGGCAACAGGTACGAAATCGTCTTTTTTTGATGCAATGACTGATTGGTCTACAAAATTAGCCGAAAAGATAATTGCAGACCATGACAGAGCGACCGAAAAAACATACAACTCATGGGTAAAAACCGGAACAGGAATTGACAGAGACTTTATACAGCCTACAGATAGAGGTTTTTCAACATTAGGGAACAATATCGGCAGCGCAATGGAAAGAGCAGAACAGAGAATCAGAAATGCATTTATACACCTGCGAACCTGGTTTTCTGACAATGTTACAAGGCCAATTATAAACGGATTTAACGATTTGGTAGACTCTATCGGTTCCGGATTATCCACATTGGTGGACATGATTAACAGTATATCGCAGGCGTTCATGAATGTTGTAAACCAAATTACATCTTTCAGTTTGTCATCGGTTCTTTCGTCGTCCACTTCAACGGAAACAACGCCGGAAGCTGCAATGTATGCTGCTACACCGGCAATCCCGCAGCTGGCCCGTGGCGCGGTTATTCCGCCGAACCATAAGTTTATGGCAGTTCTGGGCGACCAGAAGCACGGAACCAATATAGAAGCGCCTCTGGCAACCATACAGGAGGCTGTCGCAGTTGTTATGGATGATGTTGTCCAGAGTAATCTGGCAGGATTTGAGGGCGTTATTTCTGTTCTGCGTGAAATTCTAGAGGCCGTGCTTGGAATAGAGATAGGCGACCAGATTCTGTACGAAGCGGTTAACAGGTATAAAACAAAAATGGCAGTGGTAAGAGGAGGCTGATCAAAATGGAAAAAACAGAACTGTTTAAAATCAATGGTCAGCCTCTGATCATTCCGGATGCAGGAGTTGGATTCTCCTTTGAAGACCTCGATGATGCCACAAGCGGTCGAGATGAATCTGGCTATATGCACAGGTTTGTTGTACGTCGCAAGGTAGGGAAATGGTCGTTCTATTTTTCCAGTATTACAGAAGAAGAGAAAAATTATCTCGAGTCTCTGTTACGTGATAGTGATACATTTCCATTCACGCATCCAAGTCGTGAAAATAGTAATTTGGCAGAAACGACCACGTGCTATTGCAGCAAGACTGAAATGAGCTGGTATAACGCGCGGTTAGGCGTTTGGAAAAACTATAAATTCAACGTTATTGAGTGCTAGGAGGGCACAACATGGAAAAACATCTGATTGTGTTGTCTGATGGCACCGAAATTTTTTCTGGATTAAATGTAGCTCATGCGATCCAGTCTATAGCGCTTACCAGTTGTTCTAACCGCGGATCGCAGCTGACACTTGGGTCAGTTTGCTCGGACATGCTGGAAGCGAACCTGTACACACCTGCAAAGAATCTGAACGTTAAAGTAGGCTCTGAGATCGCATTATACTCTGTCGCGGAAGATAACGCCAGAACGAAGATTGGAGTGTTCCGGCTGGAAACCCCCGCACGACCCAGCCGGAATACATACAAAATAACCGCGTATGACCGTGTATCTCTGCTGGACAGAGACATAACACCGTGGCTCAAAAAGCTGGATGGATGGCCGTATACCTTGAACACGTTTGCACATATGGTATGCGAGGCGTGTATGCTGACGCTGGCGAACACGGATATTCCGAATGGTGATTTTCCTGTAAATAAATTCTATGTATCACAATGCACGGCACGAGAAATCATGTCCTGGATTGGAGAAATATGTGGAAGATTCTGCAGGGCCACACCGGACGGAGATATCGAATTTGCGTGGTATAACGATATTGGACTAACCCTGGAACCGACAGGAGAAAACTTTTATTCTTCAGGGCTGAAATACGAAGATTACCAGGTGGAACCGGTGTATGCAGTGCAGGTGCAGATGGCAGACAGTGATTATGGCCTGTTGTTCCCGGAAGTTGATGATAGTGCTAACCGTTATGTAATAACAGGAAACCCGCTGATATCGTTCATAAATGCAGATCTGCTTCCGTATCTGCAAGTGATACGGGAGGAAATCAAAAATGCTGTGTATTCTCCTTGCAAAGTAACGCTTCCGGCACGGTCAGATATACGCGCCGGCGATATTATACGGATTAAAGACGTGGATGGCTATATTATACAGACGTATGTTATGACCAGAACACAGAGAGGAAACAAACTGACACTGGAATCTGTCGGCTCGCAGCGTCGTGAAAGTCCAACGTCCATGAATAACCGTAATATTATCGACCAAGCTGTGGACGCTGCAACAAAACGGTTAACCCAGACAGAAGTATTTAACAAGCTGACTAATTACGGAACGGTAGAGGGCTTTTTCCTTGGAGAAGATGGGCAGATCTACATAAACGCAACATACCTCTCTACGGGCATCCTACAGAGCAAAGATGGTTCTACGTTCTACTTGGATCTGGATGAAGGCATTTTAAAAATGGATGCCAAAGAGCTGACAATAGCCGGTCAGAGCCTTGGCGACGCTATGCTGAACAGCATGACCCAGGAAGAACTTGTAAAGCTCCTGAATGGTGACGGAGCTGCAGAAGGCCTTTTTATCCTCAACGGCAAGCTTTACATCAATGCATCGTACATTACATCGGGCAAACTAAACGCGTCCTTGATTACAGCTGGTGTATTACAAAGCAACGACGATGGAGAAACGTTCAGGCTGGATCTTGAAAATGGAACGTTTAGCATGTCCGGCACGGGAAAGTTCATGGCACCAGATGGAAAATCCTACATCACGGTGGAAGGCAATCAGTTTATCCTCTACGCAAAAAACGGAGAGTATGGAGGATTTGTCGACATTGCCAGAATTGGATTCACTGAAGACTCTGAAGGCGTAGACTATCCGTATTTTCTTCTTGGTGACGCAGACGATGCCGGAACAGATTACGACAAAATTGGACTGCTGAAACAATTTGCAAATGGCATCTGGCTGGGAAACTCAGCACCAAGAGGAAGTACTGGTAACTTTATCGGCATGCCTGGCGCGGCCGGATTGTTTGTCAATACCAAAGAGCCTAGGACTTACATTGTAGATGGTGAAATTATGGCAGATGCGTTTGAATGCGTGTTTGCATAAGGAGACGTTCAGATGGGTCTGAAAGAAATACCAGTTCTTCCTGAAGATTATCTGCTGTTTGATTGGACTGATTGGCCAGATTCACGGGACGCACTTGTAAAAGGTGGACCAACCAGGCGATTTGAATCAGCGTGCTGGAATGCAATTGTTGATACCCTGGCAGATGCACTGGAAGAGGCCGGGGTTGAATGGCTTCTTGGAGGTTTCGAAGACGGTCGCTATCAGTATACTGTTGAAGATGTTAAGATGACAAAAGACAAGCGTCTTAAATCCAGCAGTATGAACCGTGTGATTGCAAATATAGAGCAAATAATACGCTTTGGCTGGGGTTGGGAAGTAGACCCGACGTTTCGCGGATATACAGGTTTTAACAAATTTCGTGAGATGCCATATAGAGACGGCAAAGACAAAGTTTATCCTGAGTATTTTATTGAGCTAGTTCGACATTTGAACTTAATGCTGGAAATCATGAGAGGAACAGCAGCAATACAGGACTGCGAAATAGATTCCTTCAACGTAAACTCTATAATTGATGCAAATCCGGTGTCTTTGCCGGCAGCAAGCGTAGAGCCGGACGGCAGAACGTTTTCAAACATAGACAAACACATAGAGTTAGGGACAGGAGTAGCTATTGAATATTCCAACGATATACATAGCAAGGTATCTGCGAAAGCGGAAGTGGTGCCATGTGTTATCGGAAGCGTTTGGCGAAAAAGCAATCTAAATTTTGAAATACGTGGCAATGTTCGACAGTCGATGCCAGGGAAACCGAAACCTGTGCTGATGCAGAGCAAAGTTTTTGCTGATATGATGTTTGCCAGAATGATTGAATCTGCAGCTGAATGGCTAGCAAAATCAATCGTTTATGCGGATGCGACAGCAAAAAAATCCACGGCAACTTCGGCCCAATCTTCTTCTAAATCTACAGAAAGCGTAGACATTGTACAACAGCCAGAAATACCTACAAGCGGCCATTCGAAATCATACAGCGAAGCGTCTGTTGTAATTGTAAAAAAAGA
Organism: Faecousia sp.; assembly: GCA_045658365.1. Taxonomy (GTDB): domain Bacteria; phylum Bacillota; class Clostridia; order Oscillospirales; family Oscillospiraceae; genus Faecousia. The sequence continues at coordinate 14,321 of JAZOUU010000055.1, forward strand.
GCCTCTTCCGACAAAAGGAGAGTCTGTTTCTATCAGCGCTTCGTTTGCTGAAATTGGCCAGTTGCAGGCACTAGATGCGGAAAGCTCGGTTAATGCTCGCAGTGGCTCGGATATTCGTATTGATAAATCTACACCACTTCCAACGGCTGGAGAAGCTCTGACGCAATCAATTACATCTGCAAACATTGACGTTACAGAACCAATTCCGACAGGATGCTGTTTTGATTCGACCAGTAAGAATGTGATCTTGATGCATGACGCAAAATCAAGACCAACGTGGGCGGAACATAAAGCTATTAGTCAGATGAATGCCAGTAGTTACAAGGCGAGACCATTGGGCACGAACGCTGCGTGCAAAACAGGCTCAATTGTTAAGTGTGCCTTAGATACCGGATGGCTTCCACCGGTGTGGATCAATGGAGGCTTGTGGATTCGGCAGGCCTATTCTACAACTCAGAATGAAGACGGCAGTTTGGAGGTTATCTGATGACGGATATTAAACTAAAAAATTATTCCGGTACTGATAAAATATATTCGGATGTACCCAAAATTTGGATTGAGTCTCCTGAAAGTACGGAAGAAAATCTTGTTCTGCTTCCATTTTCCTATGGAGAGGCTTTAGAAGGTTTGGAGGTAACCCCGGACTTTTCTGACGGAAATGCGCAGATCACTGTTCCAGAAGGTTACCTTGTCAGGTCTGTTGTTGTGAAACGACCGGAGACGTTAGTTCCGGAGAATATTGCCAAAGGGGTAGATATTGCCGGCATTATCGGAACACTTGTGGCTGGTGGAGGAAGCGACAAAGTTGCTTGGGGCTCTTTTGAGGGCGCCGGGGCAGTGAAAACAATTGAACACGGGTTAGGGGTTGCCCCTGACGTAATTTGTGTAGCCAGAATCGGCCAACTGACGAACACGAATCAATATATATGTGAGTATTGTTTCGGCGTTTCCAATGCTTTACATGATGCACTTGGAATGAGTTTTTACGGTACATTTTTAGCAACGTGCAGAACCTATGCAGGATCAATACAGTATTACAGAGCATCATCCAACCTCAATGCAATCGATGATACAGCCACTGCAAGTCGTGAAAGTTTCATAAACAATGCTAACAATATTAGCTTTGTTTTCGGAGGGACATCGTTTGCAAGTTACGTTGCAAAAGGTGAACAATACAGCTGGATTGCTATTGCTGGTTTGACCTAACACCTGAAAGAAAGGACTGAAATAATATTCTTTTTGGAACTGTTTATGCAAACAGTTAAATAGGCGTATTCTGTTTCTACTTACCCTATCAATATGCAAATCATCTGTAAAACACAAAGGAGGAACCATATATGGCACAAGGATTCACACGTGGAGCAGCAACAGACATGCTGAACAGGAAAATTACAAGCGCATCGTATGTTGCGTTGTCCACAACCACTCCGAACGAAATTGGTGAAAACTTTACAGAGCCCAGTACAAAAAATGGCTATAAGCGGCAGCGTTTTGGCCCTGTAAATAATTCTATTAGCGGTCAGATTGCAAATGATGAGATAATTTTTCTTTTTGAGGCTACCGGAGACTGCGGCTCTATCACCCATGTAGGACTGTCTGCAACGGAGGAATGGGGCTCTCCGATTTTCCTTATGGCACAGCTTCTGGCTCCGCTGTCTGTTGCCGCAGGATATGTGCCCCTGATTCGGGCAAGAAATTTCATTATTGGCCTTGATAAGGAGAATTTGGAAACCTATGTCTAAGAAAATTACGGCATACATTTCCCTTCTTCGTGCAGACGGCAGCGAGCCGGAGATTTCCTCCGGCTATGTCAGAGTTTGCCTCGGAGAGGTTGATCTGCTGGAAATTCCCGTGCTTCTTCGGAACCGACAGATTCCGTTCCCTGATGTGCTGCCACCTGGTTACGGCCACATTGTTGGTATTGCCGTAACTGACCAGGAAACGGAAGGGGCGGCCATGTGGGTCTGGCCCCTTCCGGAACCCCTGGATGTCCACCCGGGCGTCACACCGGTGATCTTCGACGGCAAACTGTACCGGGGCGTGGAAGTGAAGGCACAGGTAGTGCTCAAATCTGCTGATATGTGCAGTGCAGGAAGATAACGGTGGCGTTTGTCGGAGGAATTATCATCGGTATGCTGCTGGGCGTGTTCCTCACAGCACTGGTGACCAGCAGCAAGCAGGCAGAGCAGCGCCTGCAGAGGGGAAATGACCATGACAAATAAACAGAGACAGCATCTACTGGCGTATCTTGGATACTATGTGGGAACTGTGGATGGCGTACTTGGAAGCGGAAGCCGGGAGGCAATTAAAGCGTTTCAACGTGACTTTTTCCAGATGGGATCTAAGGTTGATGGTATCTGTGGAGCAGAAACGGAAAAAGCAATGACCCACGCTGTTGCATATGGTATGCCAGCCAAGAAAGTTGATAAGGACATAAATGTCCCTATCAAAGAAGAAACAGGCATCTTCTGGGATGAGATCGAGTATTTTACCCGTGATGAGTTCCGCTGCAAATGTGGCGGACAATACTGCGATGGATTTCCGGCAGAGCCGAAAGAGTCCCTTGTCCGCATTGCTGATAAACTCAGAAGAAATCTGGGTGTGCCTATTACGATTATTAGTGGCCTTCGTTGTGATACATGGAACCGCATCCAGGGCGGCGTAGATAACTCACAGCATAAATATGGTGAAGCAGCTGATATCTACGCTAGAGGCAAAACGCAGGCACAGGTAGAAGCAGCACTGGATGAAATCGGCGGTGTTCGGTATCATTATCCGATCAGCGGATCTTCTAACGTTCATTATGATATTCCAAAAGGATCGAGGTGAGTCCAATGGAATACCTTAAAGAAGCCGCCGACACCATTGGTTATATAACAGCCATCGTCGGCGGACTGATTGCCGTTGTTAAACTGTACAATGAATGGAAGAAAGCTAGAAATGGCCAGCTGTGTTTGCTCCGCAATGAGCTTCTGAAGATCTATTACAAGCACAAGGATGCCGAAGAGCTTCCGCAGTATGAGGCGCAGAATTTCACCATGATGTATGATGCCTACAAGGCAAGGGGCGGAAATTCGTTTATCGATGAAGTACACAACCACGTTATCAAGTGGGAACTTAGTAAATAAGGAGGAACTATATATGTCCAATGAATTTTTTAAGAAGTGGGTCCATGCCGCATCCGTGCGTGCCATCAAGACCTTCGCTCAGACTGCAGCGGCTACCATTGGCACTGCGGCTGTACTGGGTGACGTAAACTGGGCGGCCTGTGCAAGCGCAGCAACCCTGGCCGCGTTGCTCTCTCTGCTGACCAGCGTAGCAGGCCTGCCGGAATGTAAAGAATAAAACACAAAAATCCCCCGTTCCTAGCGGAACGGGGGATTTTCTCATTTTATAGGCAGATTTTTAGAAAACACAAAGAAATCTCCAATCATAATAACAGAAACCCCAAAGTGTTCGTATAAGAATGTTTGGTGGAGCTGCGGGGCGCTTATACTAGTGTCCGAAAACTCGATATCTTCGATATCGAAGGGCAAAGTGGCGGTTTCTTTGTTATCGCCCAAGTTAACAACGATTTTTACATGATCATCATAGACGTAGGCGGCTACCAGAAATGTGTCAATTAAAGCCTCCCGGAAGGCGACGTCCTGCAGGTCGCCATCTTTAAACAGCTCCAGAGAGGCGATAATCTCCTCTCGAGTGATGCGACCTTCCAGATCCTCCTGGAGAATGGCAATCTGAGCGCTCAGCTTCCGTTCTTCCGCCTCTAATTCTGCAAGACGGGATTGCGTAGCTGCGGAAAAAATACCCGCCTCGATAGCTGCCACGATGTTTCGGATGCCCTTACGGGCATCGTCCAGACGGAGCCGGAGGGAATCCAGTTCTGCGCAGGGAGCATTCTTCTCCTGGTATGCAACAGCAGCATCGGCAAGCTTACGGATGGCGGCATCCGTAAGCATGGTTTCTTTGAGTGCTGCGGCAATAAACATTTCTATATAATCCCGTTTGACGTTTTTCTTTTCGCATCCGGATTTCTCCCGCTTTCCCTTGCATACATAGTAATAATACAAAGGTCCCTGTTTGCTTCGGCCGGAGACCCCGACCATAGGACTCTGGCAATTGCCGCAGAAAAGCTTACCAGTAAGGTAATACATGCCGTTTTCCTGCCGGCGGCGCTGAGGAATCCCAGGCGTTTGGACTTTTCTGGGATTCTTTTTGGTACCGATGACAAGCTGAACGGCGTCGAAAAGATCCTGGTCGATGATCTGCGGCATTCCTCCAGGGACTCTAACGTCACCATAGATGTATACGCCGGTATAACGCTCATTGCTGAGCAGCGTGTTAAAGCTGCTGCGGCTCCAGGGCATTTTCTTTTTTGTCCGCAGACCTCTGCCGTTTAGGTCGTGGATAATGTCGCAGATTCTGGAACCGTCACGGATCCTGTGGTAAATTTCCTGGACAACGGTAGACTCCAGCTCATCGATGGCAAAACGTCCGTCTTCACCCCGCTTGTAGCCGTAGGGGATATGACCGTTGCACATGCACTTGGAAGCGTTGTCATCCATGCCGCGCTTGATCTTCCGGGAAAGCTCAGCGGAGTAGTATTCGGCCAAACCTTCCAGCATGGACTCCATCAAAATGCCCGTGGGATCGTCGGAGATATTTTCCATAGCCGACAGAACCTTAACACCGTAATTCTTCAGGGTGCGCTTATTGACGGCGCTGTCGTAACGGTTCCGGCTGAAACGGTCCAGGGTGTAGACGATCACATAGTCCCAGTGACCCCTGGCAGCGTCTTTCATCATCTTCTGGAATCCAGGACGGTGGTCGTTTGTGCCGGTGGTGGCGCGGTCATCGTAGACCGCTACAACCTCGATGTCCTGCCGTTTTGCAAAAAGCTGACAGGCTTTAAGCTGTTGCTCGATGGAAACATCCCTCTGAGAATGGCTGGAATAACGGGCATAAATCACGGCACGCCGGGCATTATGTAATTGCATAGAATACCTCCTTGCGTTTTGAAAGAAGGTATGATAACATACATACTGTAGTTATCATACCGTGGCCAATGGAACGATTTCTACAAACCCCACCAGTTTCGCCGACTGGTGGGGTTATTTTTATTTAATAGACACGCCATCTTCGCCCACAATTCTGGCAGACTGCGTATGTAATAGTTTTTGTCTTAGGACGGAGCATCAACGGAATAACAATCAATAAACCAAATAGCGTCAAAGCAAGAATGAAGTATAAAAAATAGACCATACAACCAGCTTGGTTTGACTCAACTACAGTTTCATATGATATATCTTGATTTCCACAACGAGCGCAATTTCTGGCATAGTACGGACGGCGATTGTTTTGCGAAGACAGTATGGTATGCTGTTTTTGTGTAGTAGACTGTCCGCAGTTAGAACAGAATTTAGCGCTATGATCGATTCCCTCACCGCAATTAATACAGCGTTGAGCGGGTGTTCTGCTAAATGCGACGTCCTGTGGGACATGAATTTTTTCAGCGTTTTTCCATTGATCCCAAGTTATAAATACTTCACGTTGGCGGTTCCATTCCTGTGGGCCTATAATACCCTGTTCTTCCAATTCTGCAAAAATGCTTTCAGCTCGGATAGAACCAATTTTTAAACGAGATTGAAAGCGTCCTGCAGAAGCAATACCGGACTCTAAAACGATTTCGACGCATTGAGGAAACAAATCATCCTTGTAAGTGATTTTTAAGCGATCTTCTGGAGGATACAAAGCCGAATATTCTGGTAGTTCTTCTGTATTTTCGGAGCGTTGGTGTTTTGCGTGCAACATCATTGCGATTTTTATAGTGCATGATATAGCTGAAATAAAGGAAACAAAAATCAGAAGCGTGTCAAACGACTCTGATATTATGATTGGGCTAAGAAGTGCAGAGACAAAAGCAGCTAAACAAAAGAAAACAATCCCCAGAAATGACAGAAGTGCTAATCCGATTATCAAGTTACAGAACACAAAAAATATTTTTCTGAAATTCATAGAGAATACCTTAATACTAAATTATACCAGAATTTGGATGAGCAACATCCCATCCAATATAGAAGACAAGAGCAACCAGCAAGACGATGCCGATGCCAAGCAGCAGAAAAGCAAACCGGCGCCAGAGTCGCACATCATTCTTCAGCCAGTCAATATCCGATGCGTGGCGGCTCTCAAGCTGGGCAATCTGCGCAATGTGCTTGCCTTTTACATCTGTCAGTTTCTGCTGCAGCTGAATCATGTCCGCTTCGGACTGGGACAGCTTCAGTTCCGCATCTGCCAGCTTCATATCAGCCGCAGCAAGCCGCATATCAGCGGCTGCAAGCTGCTGCCGGGCTTCGGAAGAAGATGCCGGGCAGGAATGGGAAGGCACGGGCAATCCATCCCGCTTGCTGCAGGCATGTAGCAGACCGTTGTGGATGGTGATAACCGTGGTAAATTTATAGTCCTGCTTTCCGGATCCGAAGTATTCGTTGACAGTAGACTCGCCGATTTTACCCTTGGCATAATCTGCAACGGCCTTGATGGTGATATTCTTTGCTTTCCGGATCGCCTTGTGACAATGGCGAACAGACTCGGTGCTGTCCAGAGATGTTATGTCAAAACCCCTGCAACTGACACCCCAGTCCCCACACGAGAGACATCTGTGCCATAGCGGAGTGCATTCAGGCGTTTCCGGAGCAATACTCGGCAAAATCCCAGTATCAGAAGCGGGGCAATTACAGGTCTGATCCATAGAAAAATCCTCCAGGTCGGTTTTATGCGAGTCGTGGGGCGGTTTTTTCGGGGGCTTGTCTCGCACTTCTCCCAATTGTTTTTTCCCTCCCTATGGTGTAGGTTGAAATCATCCAAAACAAAGGAGGCTGAACCCCATGGACAGGGAGAAAGCAATACAGATGACGATCCGATGCATGAAGATAGCTACTGACGCGGAGCTGCGGGCCATCACCATGGCGGCGTACCACATCACCAAACGGGGGAAGTGATCCTTTCCAGATACCATAATTCCATAATAACATCGTATGAACGATTTTTCAACACCAAAGACCGGAAATTTCGGCAAGGAGGGCCAAATGGACAAGACAAGCATGATCGAAGACATTGTAGCAAAACTGAAGGAAGCAGATACGGCCACGGTAGAGGAGGTCTACTGGTTCCTGGAATTGGACTCTGAGGGCTGAAAGGAGATGATCCACATGTATCTAATCCAGAGGAAAGGAGTGTGGACCCACAGAAACGCAACTGTTGACAAAGAATCGCAACTTCTTGCGAAAACCGATTGTCATTCCGAGCCGGTCCGCTGATCGGCGTGTGGATCTCCGGCAATACAGTGTACTAGAACATAGTACAGCATTATAGAACATAGTTTCGAATATATCCAGGAAGCGACAAAATCCCAATCGCCTGGGTGTTATACTGATGACGACAGGAGATGACACAAAAGCCCCTCCAGGGGCGCATGGCCCAAAAAGGAGGGGCGGTATGGATAAAGAACGCATGATCCAGCAGACAGCGGATGTTCTGCAGAAACTGTATTTTGAAGACGTAGAGTTTTTCTGGGGCCTGATCGCCCAGTTTGCGGCGAAAAAGGGAATCAAATAAGGAGGTAGAAAAAGAGGATTGACCGCCGGTCAATCCTCTTTCTTTTTCAATGAGTCGGCATATTGCCTGGCCAGATCGGCCACCAGGGGCCAGAAAGCGTCCGGAAGATCTGCCAGAGCGGCAACGAAACCGCTGCGCTCATCGGGAGCCGTGGCCAGCACATCTGCAAAGAACCGCTGCAGCTTCTCCCGGTGAGTGTCCTGAATATCTGGATCACCTTCGCCAGTACGCAGCCACTCTTCGCGAACTCTGAATTCACGGCAGATATCAGAAATGGTGCGGTCACTAGGGATACGATCACCGGCACAGATCTGAGACAGGAAAGGCTGCGAGATGTTGATAATACGGGCAAAGTCGGTCTTAGTTTTACACCTAGGATTGTTTGCTACTAGCCAAGCAATACGGCTATTGATAGTCTCCAAAAGAAAACCTCCTTTCTGTAAGCTGATATTAACATAGGAATAATCTAAAGTCAATAACAAAAACATTGCACAGCAATAAAATAATGCTTGACAAAATAGCGAAGCTATGCTAATGTATAGCCATGCAATGAAAGCGCATTGCAAAAACAAAAGCTGATAACGAAACGCAATCAGCTGAAACAAAACAGAAAACCGGCAGGAGCTCCATTCCTACCGATCTTCTACATTATAAGATGACGCGACAATATGGGCGCTCCCGCATTTATGGATCTGGGTATTGGGTATCCATCCCCATGTAAAAGACACGACCACCCAGAAATCGCCCAGGGAGCCTGGCATCTGATCCAAAGAAAGTTGAGGAATTCCAATGGATGAACATCTCACACCAGAGCAGCTGCTGCGGGCGCTGAAACAATGCATGGGATACGACGGGAGCGACACCTGCGTCGGATGTCCCAATGCAGCCCCGGGAACGGCAGACAAAGACGGTTTCTACCAGTGCCGCTTCAAAACCCAGGACGAGATGATCCGCATCCTGGAAAAAGCAATTCTGAACAATTATTCCATATAGGAGGTGCTACCGTGAGCGAAGAGAAGAAACAGGAGATCCTGGGCAGCATCCGGGATGCGCTGAGCGAGATTCCCGAACAGTTCCAGGCCGACGTGGGCAGATCCATCACCCACGACATCGGTGTGATGGCAAAGACCATCAGCATCGTCAACGCAAGCCAGCCCGGCTGATACCGGGCTGAGCCGAAAATAAGAAAGGAGATCCCTATGAGCAATATCCAGAAAATATTATGCCGAGACGGCGAGACATTCACCGTGGCGGGCATGGAGTTCATCAAGTTCACCGACCAGAATGGGGGGACACCGGTAGTCCTGAAGGACATCTGCTTCCGTTCCCGGTTTGGTGAAAACAACGACCTGCGGAGCAGCCACATCCTGAAGCACCTGCAGGAAGAGTTCCTTCCAAAGCTGATCGCAGCCGTAGGTGAGGAGAATGTGCTGACCTTCAAAACCGACCTGACCACCCTGGACGGTCTGAAGCCATACGGGGATATGGAATCCAAGGTCAGTCTCGTAACAATGGACTTCTACCGTTCCAATGCTGAGATCTTCGGGCAGTATAAGCCTGACAGTTGGTGGTGGCTGGCAACACCTGATTCCGCACGGCCCAATGATACAGACAACTGGCTTCTTTGCGTTTCGCCGTCGGGCAGCATCGGCAACGGCTTCTACTACGACGGCGGCGGCGTCCGCCCGTTTTGCATCTTAAATTCTGCTATCTTTGAATCTTGATTATGTGAAAGGGGAATGCTCATGGCAAATGCATACGACAGAGCCCGGGCGAAGCTCTCCGGTGGCGGGGAGCTGACCCTGGAGGCCATGAACGACGACCAGATCCACGAAGTGGGACGGTCTACCTATAATTTCGTCCGCCGTGTCATGCGAAACCCGGAAATGCGGGCCATCATCCAGGCCAGAGCCGCTCAGATCCGGGCAGCGGAAGCTACACAGTCATAAAATCCCACACGCATGGGATTATCCCCCGCTGTGGCGGGGCATACGGTCGGGAAGTGCTTCTGGAAGCACGCCGGCAGCACAGCCGGAGGCAGTGGGTTCGAATCCCACACCGATCTCCACCGGGTTGTTATTCTGGCCCGGATGGTATCACTCTTGAGTTGTTTATGACGCTCTGGAAAGACAGAGTGACAGCAGGAAAGAATGCTGACGCAACGGAAAGACGGCAGCAGTGCGGATGCTGGTACCATTGGCACTGCATATGGAGTATTAGCGCAGGTGGCAGCGCGCTTGATTTGGGATCAAGAGGCCGCCGGTTCGAGTCCGGCATATTCCACCACCCGGTTTTACAGGGGCCGGGATTGGATTACCTTCTTTCGATTGGCTGCATGGAACAGACATGCCCCCGCGTCGGGTGAAAACGTTGGCAATGCGGAAGTCAGCAACGCATGACTGCAGGGACAGACCTGCCCGCCGGGCAGTCAACCGGCGGAATACGGCGCAGCTGGTCGCACCCACGGGCCTTCTTTAATAGTTTCATCATCCTCTGGGTATAGGCAGTCCGAATCTGCCTGGCGCCACCAGAATAGCGGCTCACCTCTACGGAGGCGGTGTTCATGAAAACCGGACATGACAGCTGGAAGAGACAGCGATACGGGACAGCAGGGTGTGGGCACCCATCTCTGGAATACTGGGGAAAGCGCCGGTTCGATTCCGACCTGTTCCACAATCGGGACGCATACGCCCGACGTGCCATTCGGATAACCCCCGAAAAAGTAACCTCATCCCAAGCTGACAGCAGGCAAAGACCGCCCGGTGGGTTAAGCCATGGCCCGCCGGCAATACGGATCTGTAGCTCAATTGGTCAGAGCGGCGGGCTCATAATCCGCTGACGCCGGTTCAATCCCGGACAGGTCCACCAGCCCTCACGGGTTTTGCTCCTTAAATTGAACGCTGCCGGAGCGGGAAGGGCAGTCCACCATCCTGGGGTGCGCTCAACATGTCGGTGTAGTTCAATGGCAGAACACCTGCCTTCCAAGCAGGACACGCGGGTCCGATTCCCGTCACCGGCTCCAAAGGGCATTGAAACAGGATAATTATCATAAATCAATGCGAAAGGGGCGTGTACAAAGCAGATGGAAGAAATCACAACGTCTGATTTTGCGTGCAAGCATCGGCTGCCCTGGTACACAAGCGGTTTCAAGTAGCAGGATGGAAGGTTACGCTCTCGCCCCGATCATAAGAAAGAAGGATACGATGGATAGAATTGACTATGATCTGCGGGAGGCAGAGCGCCTTGGGTACGGCATCCACTATGGCCATTATAAGGTGGATCACCCAGTAAGTGATTTTGATCCGGAAGCAGAAGCAAAACCGAAGCCGTTACCACCAAGGAACTGCAAGGAGTGCGGAAAACTTTACACCCCCAACAGACCAAATATGTGGTATTGCTGTGACGATTGCCGGGATCGCAGAAATGCAAGAGAGGGCTATCAGAAACGAAAGACTAAGAAGCGTTTCCCGATAGGGCAGGCAATATGCCCGATGTGCGGATCTGATTTCTACCGGAAAAGCATATACACAGAAACCTGCAGCCGCGCATGTGCTGCCTATCTCAGAGAACAGCGCATCAGAGAAGAAAAATGGGAGACTAGCTCAGTCGGTAGAGCTGTAGTGTCCCGGGTTCGAGTCCCGGGTCTCCCACAATGAGGGAATCCATAAAAAATAATTTAAAAGGAGGAACTCCTTAAGACAATATTTTCCTCCGGATATCCCTCAACAATAAGCCCACGGTAAGCACCATCCTGCAAACCGCAGAGGCATCATTTTCTTTCCATTTCAAATCGCCTTATTTACAGAGAATCCCGTCGTAGGATGGGACGGCGGGAACCAAAAGAAAGAAGGAAAAATTATGAGCAACGAGGAAAACAAGCGTATTGTTGCCCAGGCATTGGAACGCCGCAAGGCGGACAGGGAGGCTGCCCAGCAGGAAAGCCGCCTGGAACAGTATGAGCAGGACATGATCACGACCTGCAACACCCATTGCGCAGACGTAAAGCTGCAGAATCGCATAGATGAGACTGGCCGGATCCAGCGGATGGAGCGGGAAAAACGCTGGGCAGAGCGCATGGAAGCGCTGAGAAAAGAGCGGGAACGCGAGGCAAGCGCAACGGATGCAGTTCGCCGCTTCTGCCTGACCTGTTTAGCCATTGCCATGGTAGCAACCTGGACCCCAATCACCTGGTGGGCAGCAGCTGCCCTCATTGCCGGCCTGGCTGTGTTCCCGATAGCATACATTTTCCGTCTGTACTACCCGATTGAGGGGGCAGAGGCATGAGCGGATTTAGGGTCCCCACTGAATCAGAACAGCAGATCATGCGAGAAAACGGCATATCCGACGTGAAAAGTTACGGTGTGATGTACCGGGACGCTGAATGCATCCGTCTTTTATGTCATTCCACCCGGGATGTGATCATTATCTACAGGGGGGACCGAAAATGGTAGATATTCACATGGAAAATAAGCAGGCGAAAATCTGGTTTGAAGGGGATCCCATGTACGTTGCGCTGGATGTACTTGCTGCGATAAGTGGAATTTACCAGGGCCTGCACGATACGAGGGAAGAAGATGCGGAGATTTTTAAGCGGGTAATCCAAATTGGAATGCAGCCAGACAGTCCGACATGGGACAGAAAGCATAATATGACAAGAATCGTCATACCAACAAAAGAATGAGCGATGCCCCCAACCGACCAAAGTTCGGGCATCGCTCAATGACACAGCCACGTGGGACTGCATGACTATTATAGCATACAGTCCCATTTTCGGCAATACGGGAAATGGAGGATACTATGACAGTATTTGAGAAGATCGAGGCCCAGCAGAAGGGCCACGAGGGGTCTGTTGCCTGGTGTGTGGGCCAGACCCTCAAGGAGATCTGCGAAGCGGATCCCGACTGTGCCCGCATTGTGGCGGAGGATCTGGAAAACGAAGGCATGTCCATTCACGAGTGTGCGAAGAAGAACCAGACAAACGCCGACCGGATCCGCAAGCAGACCCACGCCAGCTGCATCTGTATTCCACAGGCAGAAGAGGAACGGATCATCCGGGAATTCTACGGCCTGCCGGCTGCAGCACCCAAGGCAGCGACGCAGGAATCTCCGAAAGCGGAAGTCCCAGACCTCTTCAGTTTCTTTTGAGGTAGCCAATGGACAAGGAAGCAATCTGTCAGTTGCTGCCGGAACAACCAAGACCTGGCTTACTCCAATGGGCAAAGGTAGAATGTCAAGAAGACCTGGGGCCGGATTATCTGGTATGGAAATCGGAACGGGTTCCGGTCTACGACCTGGAAGTGATTATGTCCGGAAAGCGCCCCAGATACGAAAGAGTCGCGTCCTGCACCTGTCTGCGCTGCGGGGCGCGGATGCAGACCGAATATTATGGTACTACGCTGAATTTCAGGGTGGATGAATGCGGCGAATGGTGGGCACTGGATCCGAACGGCCAGTACCACATGTTCGATGATGAAGAATCAGCAGAAAACGGCCATACCGTAGAGATCAACGATGGTGATGCGATTGTGTGCCCCATGTGCTACGAAAATGTATACACCATCCAGGCAAAGAACCTCCGTGGCGGCCGGCGCAAGCAGGTTCTGGTTGTCACCATCGAAACCCTGCGAGAATACGCGGCAGTCATGTACTGGCTGATCCGCAGAGAGATCTTCGAAGATCACCAGCATTACAGCGTGATCCCTCGGGATGCCTATGTCCTGGACGAACGGGGAACCATCCACAGATACACCCACACAACCGGAGGCGGCAGCTTCTCAGCAGAGAAGAACCTGGACGGCTGGAAACTGAGCACCAGCAAGCGGGACTCCCTGGACACCGTATACCACGACTGGGGTAGCATAAGCAACCACAAGAAGGGCGGTGCCTTCTGGCCGGACGTTCCGGATCTGACCGGGACAACCGCAGAAAAAACAGGCCTACAGGGTTATGTAAACTACGAGGGTGCGTACAGCGTCCACTATCTGAAGGTGTGGAAGAAATATCCGGCAATCGAGAACCTGGTAAACACCGGATGGGAACAGTTGGTGCACCTCATTGTTTGGAACCACTTTAACAGCGGAAGCTATGTGGAACGTTATATGGATCCGGTCATGGATATCAGCAAAACCAAACCACACGAGATGCTGGAAATGTCGAAAAGCGACATGAAACAGATTCGCTGCAACGGCTGGCAGTGGGGATATGATGAGCAATTGCTGTACCAGACATTCCGCAGGGCAGGACTGGGAACGGCGCTGGAATTCCACAGTTATCTGGAAACCTTTACGGCAACCGGCCTGCGGGCAGCAGCTCAGCTGCAAACCCTGTACGGTGACGCTGATCTGGAAAAGCTCATCCGGTATCTGAGACGGCAGAACATGGATCCCAGAGAAGTGGGAATCCTGCTGGATACCAGAAAAGCCGCCCAGGAACTGAACCCCGCGCTGCCGATGACACAGGAGGAACTGTGGCCAAGAAACCTGCAGGCAACTCATGACCGGCTGACTCGTGCCCGATTGATGATGATTGACGCGGATAAAGCGGCAAAATACCAGAAGGGCTTCGACAACGTGCTGGAAAAGTACGGGGATCTCCAATGGAGCGACGGAGAGCTTTGCATGATCCTGCCCCGCAGTTATGTTGACCTGCTCCAGGAGGGAATCACCCTCCGGCATTGCGTCGGCGGCTACAGCAGCAGCCACATCAGCGGACGGGATACCATCTTCTTCGTCCGCAGATACCGCCGGCCGGAACGCAGCTACTACACCCTGGACATTGACATGACCGACCGGCCATATCGGAAACAGCTCCACGGCTACGGAAACGAACGCCATGGAGTCCATAAAGAACACAAACACAGGATCCCCCAGAAGGTGCTGGACTTCTGCGACCGATGGGAGCGGGAGATCCTGCAGCCCTGGTACCTGGAGCAGACCAAACAGAAAGAAGGAGCAACCGCATGAGTGAAGAATTGATCTATCAGCGCCAGATCGCTGACGTTACCAAAGACATCCGCCGCAAGACAGGAGAATTCCTGCTGAACGCCATTGAAATCGGACGCCTTCTCTTCGAGGCGAAATCCATGGTGGAGCCAGGAGGGTGGAGCAAGTATATAGAAGAGGAACTGCCTTTCTCTCATAGCTGGGCCAATAACTATATGAAGTTATACAAGGAGTTTGGCAGCGAACAGACATCTTTGTTCGGAAATTCCCAGACGTTTCTGAAACTGCGGCCCACACAGGCCCTGGAACTGCTGGCCCTGCCGGTGGAAGACCGGGAGACTTTCGTCCAGGAGCATGACGTGGAGAATATGTCAACCCGGAAACTCCGTTCCGAAGTCCAGGCACAGCTGGAAGAGACGGAAGCCAAGCTGCGGGATGCGAACCAGAACGTGCTGGACATGCAACAACAGCTGGCTGCTGCCAAGTCCTCAGAGGGAGCATGGCAGCAGGAAATCGACAAACTGGAAGCAGAGAAGCATCTGGCTCAGACTGGTGAGAAGAATGCCATGCAGAAGGTGGAAGTTCTGGAAAAACAGCTGAAGGATGCGCAGAAGGCAGTCCGACAGGCCAAAACCGACCTGAAGAAAGCACAGGAACATCCGGAAATCCCTGAGAGCATGTTGGAAGAGCTCAGAGCGCAGGCAGAGACAGAAGCCGCCGAAAAGGCAGAATCAGATCTACAGAAGAAGCTGGCAGATGCTGCCGCAGCGCTGGACCGGGAAGCTGAAAAGCGCAAGGCCGCAGAACAGCAGCTGGAAGAGGCAAAGAAACGCCAGAAAATGGCGGATCCAAACATGATGGCCGTCCAGACACTGGGTTCCCAGCTGATGACAATCGCCAACGCCATCAATGGCCACCGGATGAAAGCGATTCTGCAGGATCAGTCCAACGCCAAACCACTCAACAGCTATCTGACCCACGTGCTCAATGAACTGCGCACAAGCTTTGGCATAAAGCTGGAAGACATGGGGGCTCAGCATGGCTAACCGTCAGCAGCGCAGAGCTGCCAAGCACCGGGGCAAACGACCGGGCGAGACATACGCTGACCAATTGATTCGGGAGAAGCAGATCCGGGAGTCTATTGATAGAACGGTGCGCGATGAAAGTGTGGCTTTGGAAGCGGATCAGAAACGTCAGATTCTTCTCTGGGAAGCTGTGGAGGCTCTGAACCGTGAGTTCGGCATCGGAGAGAAACGGGCCCTGCGGTTCATGTATACATTGGACGAGGTAGACAAGGAACTGCAGCAGATTGCAAAAGAGGACGGACGCTACGTGGCCACGGAACATCTGCGAAAGCGTGCAAGTCAGATAACAGGCATGGAGCTGAAGCTGATACACGAGGACAGAATGCGCCAGGCCCGGGCAGAAAACAGGGCGAAGGGGGTCTATTTTGAGGAAGAAGACCCCGACGTAAAGGCATGGTGGTGAGCATGTTTAACATATTACGGAGGAAAAGCATGGAAAACTATATTTTTGCAGACAATCAGAAGATCATTCTGTCAAATGAGCAGGCAGATGCAATTGTGGCGGCGCTCCGAGAAATATCAAAAACAGAAAAGCGGGAGACAACTCTTGCAGATGTGCCGGAAGGAGAGGTCGTAAAAATCAGCGGCCAGGAATTTGTTGTCCTGGAACATATTGATGATCTGACCCATCTGATCACTAAGGATCTCATCAAAGAAAAAAGCAAATTCAGTGAAGAAAACAACAACTATGAGGGTTCTTTAATCGACGATATCTGCGAGGCTGCGACGGAACTTCTGGAAGATTTGGTGGGTAAAAATAATGTGGTAGAGTTCGAACTGGACTTAACATCCGATGATGGGCTGAAAGATTATGGCAAGATTCGCCGGAAATTGGCGCCGATGACGGCGGACATGTACAGAAAATACGTGGAAATTTTGGATAAGTACAATCCAAAGAAGTATTGGTGGCTTGCAACACCTTACAGCACAAAACGGCATGATAATGACTGCTGGGTAAAATGCGTTTCGCCGTCGGGCCGCCTCGACGGCGACTACTACGACAACGACGACGGCGTCCGCCCGTTTTGTATCTTGAAATCTGATATCTTTGTATCTTGCGAGGAGCGATCATGGCAGAAACAGATCTGAAGATTATTGTAAAAGCAAAAGAATTGGCGGTGCATTCATTTAAGCTGACATCCAATTGCAACAGATATCCAAAGAAATACCGGCATTCGTTGGTAGACAGGATCCAGTTAAAAAGCCTGGACCTGTATGAGTCCCTCCTTGAGGCGAACCGGATCAGCAATATAACCCAACGGCGCGAGCGCTGCGATATGATCACCAGGGGCATTACCATATGTGATGAGATTCTGTTTTATATTGAATTGTCAATGCTACTGGGTTTGCTGACAGATAAGTCCGCTGAGCATTGGTCTCAGATGGCAAGGGATGTAAAGTATATGTCCCTTGCTTGGAGAACAAAGGAACGAAAATAATAAAATTAGGCTGTGCGTTGTATTTTCTTTGCGTTTCGCCGTCAGGCAACATCAACAACGACAACTACAACAACGACAACGGCGTCCGCCCGTTCTGATTAACGCCAGATAGAGTAGGCAACAAGCCGAAATCCGTGCACATTTTCAAAAGAACGCACAACCTTTCCAGAAGGATAAACAGAAAGGGCAATGCTGCATGACCGATTTTGAAAAAGTAATTGATTTCCATAATATGTACAGAGCTTTCCGCAGAGCAAAATGTGGGAAAGGGTTCCGGAAGAGTTTGGCCAGGTTTGACGTCGCCGCGTTGGACGGGATCCATGCACTGATTCAGCAGATACGGACAAAGGAATATCGAGTATCTGATTACTCGGAGTTCAAAGTCTATGAGCCGAAAGAACGTATTATCCAGACAACTTCTTTTAAGGATAAGGTCGTGCAGCATAGCCTGTGCGATAACGTCATCATGCCAAGGTTGGAAAAGGTGTTTATATACGACAACTGCGCTGGGCAGAAGGGAAAAGGAACACTTTTTGGACTTGATCGTCTGGCGGAACAGATGCAGCAGTTTCATGCTCGGTATGGTTTTGACGGGTACATATTAAAATGTGATATCAGGAAATTTTTCTATAGCATATCCCACGAGCAGCTGAAAGATATTGTGGAATACCACTTTCAATATGATCCAGACATCCTGTGGCTGTGCAATCTATACATTGACAGCACGCCAGGGAAAGGAATACCGCTGGGAAACCAGATAAACCAAGGGTTTGCACTGCTGTATCTGGACGGCATGGATAAGCTCGTTAAATATGAGCTTGGGATTGAATTTTACGGTAGATATATGGATGACTTTTGGATAATACATCCAAGTAAACAATATTTAAAGCATTGCCTTGGAGTGATTACCGTTTATTTGGAGAGCCTATCGCTCGAATTGAACGGTAAAACACAAATTTTTCCATTTAAGAACGGAGTAAGTTACCTTGGGTTTCATACGTACATATCGAAATCCGGAAAGCCGATTCGCCGGCTTAAGAATCAGAACAAGCGCAATGCACAGCGGAAATTTTTGAAGATGGGAAAACTATCTGCAAACGGAACGCTCTCAAAACAAAAGCTGCAGTCTTCCTATGGTGCGTGGAAGAATCACATCTCACATGGTGACTGTAGTGGGCTGGCAAATGAAATGGATCGAAGAATGAAGGGGGTATTAGATGGCTAACGGAATGAGAATTGAATGCAGCCAGCTCCGGGAGATGCCGCTGGCCATGCAGGAGCAAGTCGCCATGCAACTATTGGAAAATGCAGGGATCGTAGACCCAGATATTGTATGCCAAAATCCGGAACGTTTGAAATTGATCGCGGAAGCGGAAGTAGAAAAAATCATGGCAGTATGTAAGCCGGTTGTTACGATGAAGACCTTACCAGCAGTACCCGGGCATGAGGACCTTTTTAATATTTCGGAAATGGCTTTCCATAACGGAGAAGCCCATCGCAGCGACCAGGTTCTGCAGATCCTTCTGGAAAGAAAATTAGCGGCAAAGGGAGAAGCCCACGAAGAACTGGCCAAGTTGGTGGAGATTGTGAGACGCTTATGATGAACTGCGACCCCCGGGCTTTTGCCAGGTGCCCATATAACAAAACCTGCATATCGGTGGAAATGGCTGAGTTCCCGGAGAACAGTGATTGCCACCGCTTCAACAACAAAGTCCTGGATATGCCTCCCACCAATGCGGACAGGATCCGGGGAATGGAAGACAACGAAATGGCAGCCTTCATAATGGCCGTTGCGAAAGCCTGTGCGGAAAAGGAATGTGATAGCTGCCCTATTGGGAAAGAAAATTGCAAGAACATGGCAAAATGGCTGAAGAAAGAAGGGAAACAGTAATGCCTTACGGAGAACTGGCAGTACAATGCCCATATAATGAGGGCGTGTCCTGCAAAGATACGGGAAACTGTGGAAATTGTGGATGGAATGAGGACGTAGCAGCTGCGAGAGCAATCCGAATTTTGGCTGGGATGGGGATCCACGTAGAAATGGAATAACCGCAGATTGCGCCATGGGCATGTGGACCGTGCCCAGGTCGGAGTATGCGAAATATGGGAGGTGAAAATGTGGCGGTAAAAACAATGAAGCGGCGTATTTTTGCCGGCAATACCTGCGAGCAGATCGTATATAACCTGCCCGAGGGTACCAGGAACGCAAAAGGACACGATCCGGAACAGCCCGGTCGGAAACGCTTCAAGGACGAGGCAGACCGGGAACGCCACAGAGTGGAGATCTCCCGCCGGCAGTTTATCCGATTGGTCAATGCTAATATGGAACCAGGAGACCTCTATGTTACGTTAACCTTTGACAACGACTGGGAAGTACACACCTTTGAGGATGCCCGCCGAATCCGTGAGAACTACATCCGTGCATTAAAACGGAAATACACAGATGCAGTCATTTTCGGAGGCATGGGAAGGGGAAAGGGTACTCAACGTATTCATTTCCATTTCTTAATAAAAGGTATTCCGGCGGACTTCGTTTCCAACAAATGGAAATACGGAAGCATCAGACGAATCGAACCCCTCCGGGCACGTGTTTGGTACAACGGGATTGACCATGGGGCGGATTACACCGGATTAGCAAATTATATTTTCGATCACTGGACACCTGAGCAAGGAGGTCACCGGTATTTCTGCACCAAAAATGCAAAGCAGCCGGAGAAGGAAACACCTACAGAGGTTCGCGTCACCGGCGGATATTCTGAGAAGCGTCCGCCCATTGCGCCAAAAGGGTTCAAGCTGGTATCCGTGAAGACCACAAGCTATGGATACATACTATTTAAATATGTAGTAACCCCGCTGAAAGAACAGAGAAAATCAGCGGGTAAAAAAGACCGGCCGAGAGCCGGGTAACTGAGCCTTGTAAATGTGTAAAGTTTTACAACCAAAGGAGGATGGAAAGAAATGGGGTTCTGGATGGGTGTAACCTGTACGCTGATGGCAATGACGTTGGCTCTGATCATAGCGACAGAGACAGTGTTGATCAAGACAAGCAGGATGCTGAAAGAAATGGAGGTGAAGGGAAATGCCTAAACCATGGGAGAATAAATCCGGATGTGCAGATCCAACTGCGTACAGGGCGATGAACCCGAAGGATGAGGCGCAGAGGGTGTCTATGTTTGTTGATGCGATTCGAGCTCTGGCATATCTGTGCGGGTTTGAAATCATCAACTGGGTGCAGATCCGGGTTAAGAAAACAAACAACACATACTGACAGGAGGGGAAATGAGCAAACCTAGATACGGATGGTGGGGATATATCAAGCATGTGATCCGAGCATATCCGGATCTGAAGCGAGAATATCACGCATTACATGAGCAGTCTATAACGGCGAACGCTTCTGGAATGACTGGAGGTGGCGGCGGAATATCAAGAGGCGTGGAGTGCGTTGCTATGCGGGAACTTCCAAAACCGAAGCAGAAAGAATATGATGCAGTCCGGCAGGCAATCGAAGTGACGGAATATCTGAAGACAGGCCAAGAACGGCTGAAACTCATAGATCTGGTATTCTGGAGAGGAAGCCACACGCTAAGCGGAGCTGCAATGGCATTAAATATCAGCTATGACACTGCAATAGATTATCATGGTGATTTTATCATGATGGTGGCATGGTACAAAGATCTGATAACCTATGAGGAACTTAAGCCAACGCAGAAGTTTGCCTTAAAAAGCCAAAAGAGTGTGCTAAATTGATAGCATCAGGAATACTCGATCAGGCCTGCAGGTGTGGCGGGCCTTCTTCACGCAGAAAGGAGGCGGACATGGCAAGACCGAAGATATATGATACACCGAAAAAAATGCAAAAGGCAATCGATAAATACTTCGAAGATTGCCAAGGAAAGCCGCTGAAAGATGAAAAAGGAAACGTTTTAACAAGCAAAAACGGGAATCCTATACTGATCGGAGCCAGGGCACCGACAGTTACAGGCCTTGCGCTGGCATTGGGGTTTAATTCCCGGCAGGCTTTGTTGAATTATCAGGCGCGTCCAGAGTTTAATGACACGATTACACGCGCGAAAACACGATGCGAGGAATACGCAGAAAGCCGATTATATGACCGGGATGGTGCAAGAGGCGCAGAGTTCAGCTTGAAATATAATTTCAAGTGGGAAGATCCGAAGATTAGCACACCGCCGGAGGATCCGGACGAAGCGGATCCGCTGAGCAAGAGTTTGAAGGAACTGGCGAAGGAGCTGGATACAGATGCTCAGTGAGAAGCAGAAGTCAATCCTGGCTTTTTCATACACAAAATACCAAACGCTTATTTGCGATGGTGCCGTCAGATCAGGTAAAACCTCGCTGATGATGGTGGCTTTTATAGACTGGGCCATGAGGAATTACAAAAATACGCGTTTTGGGATCTGCGGAAAAACCGTAGACAGCGCCACAAAGAACATTATTGCACCCTATACAGCTATGAGCTATACGAAAGAGAAATACCACATCCGGTGGCGGCGCTCCGATAAGCTCCTGGAAGTGTCCAAGGGGAACGTAACAAACTGGTTTGAAGTATTCGGCGGAAAAGACGAAAGTTCCTTCATGCTGATCCAGGGCCGTACGTTTGCAGGTGTCTTGATGGATGAGGTGGCGCTGATGCCGAGATCCTTCGTGGAACAGGCAATGGCAAGATGCTCGATAGCCGGTGCAAAGTTCTGGTTTTCCTGCAATCCAGGAAGTCCGAACCACTGGTTCTACCAGGAATGGATAAAAAATCCAGGGCAGCATAATGTGCTGTATCTGCATTTCCGGATGGAAGATAATCCAAGCCTGACAGAAGAAACCCTGGATCTTTACCGCAAAACATACAGGGGGATTTTCTACCAGCGGTACATCCTGGGAGAATGGGTTGTGGCGGAAGGCCTGATCTACGATTTTGGAGAAACAAACATTACAGACGACACGCCGCAAGGTGCGGAGTATTACATCAGCGTAGACTACGGAACATTGAATCCGTTTTCCGCTGGACTATGGAGTGTAACTGGATCAAAAGCTGTACGGATACGGGAATACTACTACGACGGAAGAAAACGGCAGCGACAGCTGACCGATGAAGAATATTGCGAAGCAATCAAGACGCTTGCAGACGGGCTGACAATCACGAAAGTGGTTGTTGACCCTTCCGCAGCGTCTTTTATTACGGCATTAAAGCGTAAGGGATACAGAGTCCAACAGGCGGATAACGCGGTGCTGGATGGGATCCGAAGGACAGCCGGATATCTCAAAAACGGGAACATAAAAATCCACAGGTCCTGCGTGGATGCAATTCAAGAGTTTTCCATGTACCGGTGGGATGAAGAGAAAAGTGAGGATACCGTCATCAAAGAAAACGACCATGCAATGGACGATATCCGGTATTTTTGCAATACGATCATGCAACGAAAGGTGAGAGATATCGCCGTATGAGCATAATATCAACAATCAAGGGGTGGTTTTCCATGCTCCTGAAGAGCAAAACAAAAGATGAATTCCAGATAACGCCCATTACCTCTGTGGAAGTGGAAATGCTGATTGATTACTGTGCACGGGCATACCGTGGGCAGCCGGACTGGGAAGACGAAGAACAGCACATCAAGACGGTCAACTTTGCCAGGACGCTCAGCACTGAAACGGCCAGACTGGCTACCATGGGTATTGGTGTGCACACAGACGGCGGAGCAAGAGCCAAGTGGCTGCAGAAGCAGATCGACAAGATATACCCGCAGCTGCGTGAATGGGTAGAATACACCATGGCATACGGTACGGTTATTCTGAAGCCGAATGGCGATACCGTTAAAGTGTATGTACCAGGTCAGTTTGAGGTGACGTCATGCACAGGCGGCGTAATTGATGGCGCAGTGTTCCGCAACGAGGCGGCAGACGAACGAGCCGGAAAATTCTATGAGCGGTTAGAATACCATCGATTTGAAGATGGCGTGTATGTAATCACAAACAAGTGTTATGTCGGTGCATCCAAGGGAAGTTGCAACGAGCCAATTGATATCGAACTGACTCCCTGGGCCGGATATCTGGAAGAAGCGCGTATCTTGAATCTGGAAAAGCCGCTCTTCGCTCCGTTGAGAACGCCACAGGCAAATAACCTGGAAGTGGAAAGCCCGCTGTCGCTCCCTATATTTGCGGATGCCCTGGAAGAGCTGCGAGATCTGGATGTGGCATACTCCAGAAACGCAAACGAAATTGAAGACAGCAAAAGAATGGTCCTGCTGGATACGGACCGGCTGCTTCCCGGAAACAAGCCCGGTGAACTGGGCCGCCGGAACCTGCCGGACTATGTGCGATTGGTAGACGGAGACACCAGCGTCGAGAGCAATATATACCAGGAAATCAACCCGACGCTGAACACAGACACAAGAATTGCGGGAATCAATGCACTGCTCAGTCAGATTGGATTCAAGAGCGGATATTCAAACGGCCATTTTGTATTTAACCAGAAAAGCGGCATGATGACGGCCAGAGAGGTCGAGTCCAACGATGCCAGAACCATCCAGACCGTTAAGGACTGCCGCGACAAGCTGGAAGCCTGCTTGGATGCGCTGATCTATGCGATGAGCAAGATTGCAGATCTGTACCATCTTGCACCTCTGGGAAGCTACAAGGTCGCCTACGATTTTGGAGACATCACCTACAACCGGGACGAAGACCGCACACGGTGGTGGGGATATGTACAGGCCGGTAAAGTACCTGCGTGGCGGTTCTTTGCGAAGTTTGAGGGCATGACCGAGAAAGAAGCCAAAGAGATGACCGAAGAAGCGCAGACGAAAGAACAGACATTGTTTGGAGGCATGTAAATGGAACCGATTACAAGAATAGAAAAACTGTATGACGCAATAGCACGCGGAGGTACAATTGATTTTGAACCAATTACGCGTGAGGAAATGTTTCTGTATGAGATTCTGAGAAATGGCGGTGGAGGTGGCGGAGACGGCGGCGGCATCTCCGTCACCGGAGCAACCGTAGGCCAGACCGTGAAGATCGCCGAAGTGGACGAAACGGGAAAGCCTACTGCGTGGGAGCCTGTGGATTTTCCCAGTGGTGGGGGCAGTGAAGAATGGAACTTGCTGCATACCATGACTTTGGCAGAAGATACCAAGTTTTTCAGGCAAGAATTAGGCGGCAGTTATAAGGCTGTTCGTATTGTGTTTAAAAATTTATGGTGTGTCGAGGGTTCGGCAGGTGGTATTGCCGCCGCTGTCAACGATGGAAGTACAGAGTCCAGTTTTTATTCTGTTCAAATGGGTGCTTTTATCAATACATCCGCATATCCCGCCCGAGGTTGTGTGGAATTTGAAATCGTAGGGGATATCGCCAAGGCGATTGTTGCGGGTGTAAATTCAGCCGGCAATGCAGGAGGAAGCGGCGTGACAGTTCAGCCGAAAGGCGAAGTGTCTAACGGTATTACAAAATTAATGTTTTCTCTGAATAGCTATTCAACAAGAACAATGAACGCAGGTGCAGTTTTTAATATCTACGGGAGGTAAGCTATGAAAAAATATGTAAACGGCGAATACATCGAGATGACTCCCGATGAAATCATCGTATCCGAACTGGCCGAAAAGTCCCGCCCTCTGACTACTGACGAAGTGAACCGTCTGTTCATCATGCAGAACATCAACACCGTTATCACGGACGATGCGACTGCATCCAGAGCGGTGGAGTTCCACCCGGTTCTGCGACAGGACAAGGTGCAGACTGCGGACACTCCGCTGATCAGATCCGGTACTCGTGTCCGGTGGGGTGACGGACTGAAAAAGGCTGCTGTTGACCTGTGGGACACCGAAGCTAATAATCCTGAAAATTCTCCCACGCTGTGGGCTGATCTGCGGTATAAGAATGGCTTCCGTATCATTGACGAGGTGCTGACTGTCACCACTGCATTTTCCAACGGAGAACTGGGCTGGTGGGGAGACGAGCTGTACCGTTCCAAGAAGGACAGCAACGTTTACACTCCTGCCGTTCGCCCGGAGGACTGGGACGTTGTAAGCAAAAATTACTGATAACTATGCTGAATCCATCCTATCTGTTACATGCAACGGAGCCTGCGGAAGAAATCGCCGAAGCATTGCACCAGGATATTTTGGACAGGATTATTAAACGTATCATTCTCCGGTTTCAGCGTGGGGATGATTATGTTCTGACATCACTTGATAAATGGCAACTGGAAACCCTGCAGCAGGCGGGATACTTGCTGCAGGATATCCAGAAGGAGATCGCGAAAGCGACAGGCATGATGCAGTCTGAAGTCAAGGAAGCCATGGAGGATGCCGGTGTCACCGCTCTGGAGTATGACAACCGGATATACCGGGAAGCCGGACTGAATCCGGTTCCTCTGGTACAGTCGCCGTATATGATCCAGCTGATGCAGGACACCTACCTGCAAACGCTTGGTGAGTGGCGTAATTTCACGAACATCTCCAAACGGGCGGTGCACGACCTCTTTGTAAACGCCTGTGATACGGCATATATGCAAGCAATGTCCGGCATGATATCACCGAGCCAGGCGGTTCGGGAAGCTCTGGAGACCATCGTTGACGGCGGTGTGTATGTGGAATATCCCGGAGGCAGAAAAGACACAATCGAGACAGCCACAGCCAGAGCCGTGAGAACGGGAATTTCTCAAGCGTCTGGAAGAATCCAGATAGCCCGCATGGACGAGATGGATGTGGATCTGGTTCTGGTATCTTCCCATCTGGGAGCCAGACCGGAACACGCTGAGTGGCAAGGTAAGGTATATACAAGATCCGGCCTGAATCCAAAGTATCCAGATTTTGTGGCGGTCACCGGATACGGGACCGTGACTGGCCTGTGCGGTGCGAACTGCCGGCACTCTTTCGGCCCATACTTTGAAGGACAGAATAACCCGTTCGAGCGGTATGACGATGACGAAAACAGGAAGCTCTACGAACTGGAGCAGCAGCAGAGAGCCCTGGAACGCAGGATCAGAAAGACGAAGCGGGATGCTATGTGTGCCAGAACCGCAAGAGATGCCGAAACAGATCCAACGGAAAGAGAATACTGGGAGAATAAGTATCAGAAAAAAGCGGCACTGCTCCAAAAGCAGAACGCAGCCTATAACCAGTTCTGTGAGGCTAACGGCCTGAAGAAACAGCAGGACCGTATCAGCATTGCAAAGTGGAGCCGTTCGGAAGCTGCCAAGGCGAGAGCTGCGGCGAAGCGTTATAACGAGGATAAGGAATGAGCTTATACAAGCACTATAATCCAAACCCGGCAAGACAGCGTGTAGGAGACTGCACCATCCGGGCAATCTGCAAAGCTACTGGAAAATGCTGGGATGCAGTTTATCTGGCATTATGCGCATTCGGATATTCTGCAAAGGATATGCCGTCAGCAAACATGGTATGGGGCCGGTACCTGCGGGAACTGGGATTCCGTCGGCATCTGATCGACGATGAGTTGGACAACTACACTGTAGCGGACTTCTGCCGGGATCATCCAGAAGGAACTTATATTCTAGCCATTGACGGCCATGTGGTATGTGCTGTTGACGGCTTTTATTATGACTCCTGGGACAGTGGTCAGGAAGTTCCAATTTATTACTGGACAAGGGGTGATTGATTGCAGATTCGTGATTTGACCATGTCTGAAGCAGACTATCTGGAAGCGGTCTGTAACTTCACCAAAGACGAACAAAGACTCTTTGAACTGCGATTGCAGGACATTCCGCTGGAAGAATGTGCGGAGATTATGAATATCTCTGTGCCGACGGTGAAGCGGATCTCTCAGAGGGTGAATAAGAAGATCGAAAAGGAGATTTGACTATGAAGAAGGCAATGGTCAGCCAGCCCATGGGCGGTGTGACTGAAGAAGAAATCGTAGCCACCAGAGACAGAGCAATCTGTGATCTTCGTAAGCGTGGCTATTTGTTTGAAAATACTCTGTTCACGGATGAATGGTATGAGGAAGAATCATCCAGAGTTCCGGGTTGGATTGTGAACAGACCACTGTTCTTCCTCGCAAAGAGTATTGAAGCAATGAGCCTGTGCGATGCAGTGTACTTTTGTAAGGGCTGGGAGAAAGCCAGAGGTTGCAAAATTGAACATGATGCAGCGGTTGCTTACGGACTGGAGATCATTTACGAAAGCTGATACTTTCCCGCAACTTTCCTGAACCTTTTCAAATACTTTAACGAACTGTTGAAGTCATACTCCATGTGAGATAATAGAGCCACATAAAACGAAGGAGGCTCTTACTCATGGCATATTATCCGACCTTTCAGCCATACGGATACCAGGATCAACTGAACCAGCTGAGAACCGTAAACCCGATGCCGATGCAGGGCTTCCAGATGCCTATGCAACAGCTGAGACCGGACCCCACCGGCCTGAACTGGGTACAAGGTGAAGCGGGCGCAAAGTCTTGGTACATCACACCCGGATCGACGGTGCTTCTGATGGACTCCGAAGCGCAGCGGTTTTATCTGAAATCTGCTGACATGAACGGAGTTCCGGCAATGCGAACCTTCGAATACAACGAAGTGGGCGCACAGAAGCCGCAGGAAGTTCATGAGCCTTTGAATTTCGTTACAGTAGAGGCATTTAACGAGTTCCGGGCGGACGTGCTGAAACGACTGGAAGACCTGTCAGAACCTATGGAAGTATCCGTATCCCGCAAGGGAAGAAAGGGAGGAAATGCCGATGAGTAATCCTCTGTTCCAGGCCCTGGGCGGCAGACAGCAGCCAAACATGATGGAAGATTTCCAGAGATTCATGCAGCA
>JAZOUU010000056.1:0-1024 GCA_045658365.1 Faecousia sp.
ACCTGTGTTTTTGGTAAACAGTTGCTTGGGCCGATTCTCTGCGGCCTACTCTCGTAGGCACCCCTTCTCCCGAAGTTACGGGGTCAATTTGCCTAGTTCCTTAACAACCCTTCTCCCGATGGCCTTAGGATCTTCTCCTCATCTACCTGTGTCGGTTTGCGGTACGGGCAGCTACATCTCTCAACCACACCTTTTCTCGCCACCTGCTTGAGTCACTTCGTCTCATTCGACTCGCTTACGCCCGGGGCAACCAACGCCCGGTAGACCTACGCAGATGTGTCAGTGTGTTATGATGTAGCCGGTAACGGAATTTCTACCGTTTGTGCATCGCCTACGCCTTTCGGCCTGTGCTTAGCTCCCGACTAACCCTGGGCGGACGAACCTTCCCCAGTATGATAGAATGGTTCCATCTATTTTGGGAGGGGTTTCGATGAAGCGGTTTTTGTCCGTGCTATGTATGGTCTTTACGTGTCTGTTTTTGCTGACGGCGGCCATCGCATTGCCCATTTATGTCCGGCCCTTTTACTATGCACATATCGATGCCTATGATCTGGAGCATGTCAGCGGCTATTCCGAGCCGGAAATCCGTCAGGCTTATGATGAAGTTTTGGACTATCTGACTTTGCCGGGGAAGGAATTTGGCACCGGTATGCTGCCCTATTCCGATGAGGGAAAGGCCCATTTTGAAGACTGCAAGGTGTTGTTCGATCTGAATGCATCCGTTCTGCTTGGCTCTGCCGCTGTGCTTGGTGTGCTGTTCGTGATGCGGAAAAAGTGGGGACCCTACAGAATCGGTAAGCATTCCGCCTGCTTCTGGGCGGCGGGGCTGTCGGTGACAGCGCCAATGGCCATTGGTGCCCTGGCGGCAATTGATTTTGACCGGGCCTTTGTGGTGTTCCACAGCATCTTTTTCCCGGGAAAGACCAACTGGGTCTTTGACTGGCGGGTGGACCCCATTATTCTCCTGCTACCTCAGGACTTCTTTATGAACTGCGCCATTCTGATCCTGGCTCTGGTGCTGGTG
>JAZOUU010000057.1:0-2016 GCA_045658365.1 Faecousia sp.
TGGCGCAGGTCATCGAAGAATTGCGGGCCCAGGAGCCGGACAAAAACGGCAAGCCCAAAGACGGCCACGATGCCGAAGGCGGCGCATTTGTGGCTATGGATGTAAAAACAGGTCAGATCCTTGCCAGCGGCAGTTACCCCACCTACAATCTGAACACTTTCTTTGACGATTACGATGAACTGCTGAAGCAGGACTTTGACCCCCTGTATAACCGGGCGCTGCTGGCCACCTATCCCCCCGGCTCTACCTACAAGATGAGTATGGTCGTGGCGGCTATGGAATCCAAGCTGATTGACGGCAGCACCACCATCCGGGATAAAGGTAAATTCGAGATCGGTGATATGACCATTTACTGCCTGCAGTACACCGACTACGGCAACACCCACGGCGTCGTCAATGCGGCCCAGGCGCTGCAGATGTCCTGTAACTACTTCTTCTACGAACTGGGCAGCAAGATCTCCTTGAGCGCTATGGACTCCACCGCCAAGGGCTTCGGCCTGGGCGAGAAAACTGGTGTGGAACTGCCCGAGTATATCGGCCACCGGGCCAATGCCCAAACAAAGGCTGAACTGTACACCGGCGACAATGCCCAATGGTACACCGGTGACCAGGTCCTGGCCGCCATCGGTCAGTCTGAAAACCGCTTCACCCCCCTGCAACTTTGCGTGTACACCTCTACCCTGGCAAACAAGGGCAACCGCTACAAGGCCACCTTCTTAAACCGGGTGGTGTCGGCGGACTACCGCACCCTTCTGCTGGAAAACAAAAGCCAGCTTGTGAGCCATATGGACATTTCCCAGGCCACCTATGACACCTATTCCCACGGTATGTACCTGGTTACCAGCACCGTTGCCGGTACGGCTGACACCACCTTTATGGGCTACCCCATCAAGGTCGCCGGTAAGACCGGTACCGCGGAAACCGGCATCTACGGCACTTCCGACAACGGCGCATTCGTGTGCTACGCACCCCTGGAAGATCCCAAGATCGCCATTGCCGTGTACGTAGAAAAGGCCGGCCACGGCGGCTCTGTCGCGTCCGTTGCAAGAAGCATTTTGGACGTATACTTCGACGTTGGCGAAGTCAGCGACGTAAACTCCTTTGAAAACCAAGTGAGTTAAAACAAAGGCCCCCTCTGCCGAGGGGGCTGGCAAAAATCTTTGATTTTTGACTGGGGGAGAGAACTGTGCAAGCATCTCTCCCTCCGTCTTTTGCTTCGCAAAATCCACCTCCCTCATCAGAGGGAGGCTTAGAAAAACTACTCCCGAAGGTGGCAGTTTCATTGTTAGCAATTAGCCCTTGATGGCAGCCTTTGGCACAGCACACAATCGTGGGAACATTAGAGTTCGATTTTAGAAGCATATTCTTTCAACGCCTGATTGATTTCTTCTTCGTTTTCGTAGAATACATCATCACATTGTTCTAATGTTTCTTCTGCTTTTTCATCGCCCTCTTTTTCTTCCAAGACAAGATATGCCTTGTATGCTCTCTTTAAGTTTGAGTTTAACTTTTCAGATAATATCTGTTCCAATGCAGACATCTCTTTTTGCAAATCACCTGTATTTTCAACATTAGTAAAATATTGGTCGTGTCCGCCGTTGTTAACTTGGCTTTGATACTCCATAAGTTCGGAAAAAGGAGAATCTACTTTTCCCTCTACCCATAAATCCCACATCTTATTCCATCTTAATTGTTCTTCGGTTAATTCAACTTTCTTTTTCTTGAAGATATCAAATAAGCCCATAAAATCACCTCTTGGAATTATTATAGCAAAACCCCGTTCTCTTTGCAATAGGCATAGAAAATCGCCCTGCCGAATGCTCGGCAGGGCGATAAATTTTGCTTTATAAATCTAATTACTTAGATTCCTTAATTGCAGCCTGAGCGGCGGCCAGACGGGCGATGGGTACGCGGAAGGGGCTGCAGGACACGTAGTCCAGGCCGATCTTATGGCAGAACTCGACGGACATGGGGTCGCCGCCGTGCTCGCCGCAGATGCCGTAGTGCAGCTGCTTG
>JAZOUU010000058.1:0-1358 GCA_045658365.1 Faecousia sp.
AACGAAATCATCAGCGCTGCCGGTGTTGTGCCTGTCAACTAAACAAAGTAATGCGGCGGTGAAAATCGCCGCTTACTGTGCGTCAATTAGGTGAAATTATGAAAAGCAACAAAACATTTGAAAATATTGTACACGGAATCTTCCTGATTTTGGGCCTTGTGACAGTCGCATGTGTGCTGCTGATCACCGTGTATCTGGTTATCTCCGGCATACCGGCTATTATGGAGATTGGCCTATGGGACTTCCTGTTTGGAAAGATTTGGGACCCGGCTGCGACTGATCCCCAGTACGGCATTCTGCCCTTTATCCTTTCCAGCATTTATGGAACTGCCGGTGCGCTGGTCATCGGTGTTCCCATTGGATTCTTCACTGCGGTCTATCTTTCCAAGAAAGCATCTCCTAAGGTAAAGGAACTGATGTCCGGAGCGGTGAGCCTGTTGGCAGGTATCCCATCCGTTGTATATGGCCTTGTGGGCATGATGGTACTGGTGCCTGGCATCCGGGAAATTTTCAACCTGCCGGATGGTGCAAGTCTGCTGGCGGCAATGATCGTACTGGCGATTATGATCCTGCCTTCTATCATCAAAGTTTCCATTACCGCATTGGATGCTGTTCCTAAAGAATATGAGCAAGGCTCCCTGGCATTGGGCGCAACCCCGGAGGAAACCTGGTTCCGAGTATCCGTCCCCGCAGCTAAGAGCGGTATTGCAACAGCGGTAGTACTGGGTGTGGGCCGTGCCATTGGTGAAGCCATGGCGGTAATGATGGTCTCAGGTAATGTGGCTAACATGCCGTCTTTGTTTGAAAGTGTCCGTTTTCTAACCACTGCTGTTTCCAGTGGCATGGGTTATGCGGATGGCCTCTACCGGGATGCGCTGTTCTCCATTGCGCTTGTTTTGTTCCTGTTTATTATGCTGATCAATGCCACCTTGAACTTCTTCTTGAAGGGAGAAAAGAAATGAGAGCTATTAGAAAGAAAAATCTGTTCCGCTGGACCTTGCGCGGAAAGCCTTATTATCTGCTGGCAGCGGGTAGTTTGGTGATACTGCTTGCTATCATTGGAGTTATGCTATGAAGAAAAGAAATGTATATGTCTGGGCCATGCGTGTTCTCATGTGGCTGGCTGCGGGCATCACAGCTGCGCTGACATTATTCCTGCTGGGGTATGTGTTGGTGAAAGGATTACCCAATATTACTTGGGAACTGCTTTCTACCAAACCCAGCTATCTTCGTGGAACGGTGGGTATCCTGCCGGATATTTTGAATACCCTCTACATCATTCTGACTACGCTGCTGTTTGTATTGCCGCTGGGTGTAGGCGCAGCGATCTATCTGACAGAGTATGCCACCAACAAGCG
>JAZOUU010000059.1:0-2720 GCA_045658365.1 Faecousia sp.
GGGAGATCGGGGCGATTTGCTGCAGGATCTGCAGATCGCGCAGCAGGAATTGAACGCAGGGGCGGTGCCCACGGCGATGAATACTGCGGGGACGTCCAGTGGCGGCGTGGTCCTGCTGAGCAATTACACCGAAGAGGAATTTACACTTACAGAGGAAATGGTCGGGCAGGCGCTGGAGGCGCTGTGGGTAAAATTTAGCGGGTTGGAACTGGGTAAGAAGATCGCAATTGTGGCTTCCGTCCGGGATGTTCTGAGTGTTTCGCCTACGGCAAATCCCAAACTGTTTAGCCAGGTTTTGGTGCAGCAGACGGAAGTTGTGCTGACCAATATGGATGTTCCGCAGAATGAGATCGCCGAGATTATCGCCCATATACAGGCGTATATGGAGCAATTTTATCCTGCACAGGAGGATGAACCGGCCATCCGGATCAGCGCCCAGGAGCGGGAAAAGACCTTTACTTACGGTGTCCAATACACGAACGATGCGGATATTTACCGCGTGGTAGGCCAGCCGGGCCATATGCTCTCGCTTACCGTGGCTACCGAGTATCCGGTGCAGGTGGAGATCTACGATATTGACGGCAGAGCGGTAACCGGAATGTTCGTAATGCAATCCGAAACATTTCTCATGTATCCGGAGGATGGGTCGGAATTTACGGTGCGCGTCAAGGCGCCGGATCTTGCACTGAAGCTGTCCTCTGCGGAGTATACGATCTCCGTCCATACAGAAAAGCAGACGGTTGTTGTGCCTTCGGAAATCCGTACGGCCATTTACCGGATCGAGACGGCTTACAATACCTCGGATGCGGTATCCTTTGCCAGCATGTATAAGTATAAGGATGAGTCCTTGCTGGAGAATATGGGAATGGCCGCATTCCTGCCGGCTATGGACGCCTGTTCCGGCCTCATAACCCAAAACGATCAGCTGGACTATGCAAAAGCGGTAATTTTGGAAGCCATGCTGCGGCAGGATATGGATATGAAGGATCTGGAGCGACTGAAGGATAGCCAGATGACAGTATCCTATGTGCGGCATGAGGAGCGTAATGACGGATATCTGGTGAAAGTAAATATCCGTGTTACACGGGATGAACTGCTGATCGTTAACGCATGTAGCCTGTTCCGACTCCAACCTATGAAGGACGGCGAATTGCCTGTGGAGCTTGCGCAGGCGCAGGAATTCTTGGGCCGGCTGAACGCGAATTATTACATTACGGAATGCAATACAGAAGCGCTGCTTCTGGAATGCGGGGAAACCTGGGAAAGCTTGTTTGTCAGCAGCGATTTGACTTCCATGTACCGTTACAGCGTGGAAGATGAAATCATTATTGACGATGAACTGTCCTTGCCCCAGATCCGTTTTAATAAAAATACCGCGGAGCGCATGGGACATTCCTATAAAAAGGTGGCGGCCTTTGAAGTGTATGTAGCGCGGCAGAATCTGTCGACTCTGAAGTTTGCGTACATGGAAGCAAGGTATCTGGCAACAATGTACAGATCCGTCGCTACGATCTATGATGCGATCGATCTCATCTCCGACCCCATGGGCGCTTTCGTGGATGCGATGGACAATGACCTCGTATCCAAAACCTATGAGATTTATGGATATATAACCGACTTTGAAGGCTCTGTGAAAGACGCGCTCATTAATGAGATGATGGAACCGGTGATCTCCGGTTACAGGGAAAAAGCGGAAATGATGGAAAAAAGATGCCAGATCCTTCAGGAAATGATTGCGGATTGCGAATTGACAATTGAGAGCTAAATGAAACAAAAATGCCTGTTCGTTATGAGCAGGCATTTTTGCTGCGCGTATGTATGATTTAGGAAATTATTGGAAACACTTCCCTCCGGGAGGGATATGGATGAAATTGCGAGAAATTATGTCGAACTCGGTGATTAAAATCCGACCGGAGGAAACGGTAGCGGTGGCGGCCAGAATGCTGGAACATTATAATATCGGCGTGCTGCCTGTTTGCGACCGGGAGGGCAAGCTCTGCGGTGTGGTTACGGATCGGGATCTGGTGACTCGCTGCATGGCTTCCGGCCGTATGCCGGAACACACCCGGGTACGGGAAGTGATGACAACACAGCTGATCTGCGGTGATCCGGAAATGGATACAGGCGCAGCAGCTCATCTTATGGGACGGAAACAGATTCGCAGACTGCCTGTGGTGGAATCAGGCGCCCTTTGTGGCCTTGTGAGTCTGGGAGATTTGGCAAACAGAGAGGAGTGCAGCATCGATGCGGCAGACGCATTGGGAGAAATCTGTTCCAATGTTTCGGACTGGTAAAATAATAGAATAAAATGTAAAAATAATGCTTGACAAATAAAAAGCAAAATGATATCATAGGCAAGCTGTCCGATGAACGACTTTCCGTCGGGAGGACAAAATAGCAAATAATTCTTCGAAAAAGAGCAAAAAGTTCTTGACAAGAGAGGGGTTACGTGCTATCATAAATAAGTTCGCTGCGGCGAACACCTGTACCTTGTAAATTGAATAATGTGAGACGAACAAGAACACCTTGGACAATTAATGGATTGTTTAAGCGATGTAGAATCGAAATAACAGCCAACGAAAATTCTTGAGTAAAATTTGCTAGACAAATTTTCTTAAAACATGATTTTAAAGCTTTAAGCTTTGAGATACCATTTTTTGAGAGTTTGATCCTGGCTCAGGACGAACGCTGGCGGCGTGCCTAACACATGCAAGTCGAAC
>JAZOUU010000060.1:0-1231 GCA_045658365.1 Faecousia sp.
TTATTAATTTTCACCCACACTGGATACCGGAGGCACTGCGTAATACAATTATGAATACCAAACAACCGGTACCCTTTACGGCTGCAGGGGAGGTGCTGGGACTACTGATTGCCTATGAACTGCTGCAGGAGTCCGGCGTCCATTTGCCGCAGGCTATTGGACAATCTGTATCAACCATAGGCGGTATCGTGGTTGGCACAGCGGCAGTAGAAGCAGGACTCATTTCTCCGGTGGTGCTGATTGTTGTCAGCATTGCGGGTGTAAGTGGCTTTGCGCTACCCAATCGCGATCTGGCCAATGCTGTGCGGGTGTGGCGATTTGGAATTGGTGCGCTGGGCGCTATGTTTGGCATGTCGGGCGTTCTGGGAGGAGTAGCACTGCTGGCGGCACATTTGTTTTGCTTAAAGTGTCTGGGCGTGCGCTTTATAAAACTAAAAACTGCACCCAATAGAATGATTATTCGTCATCGACTTAAGAACCAAAAGTACCGCGATAAAGCAATGAGACCGATGGATAAAAGAAATCAAAAATAATGTAGAAAAAAGGAAAATAAACACTTGACAAAATGATTGGTATCTGATAATATACTCGGGCGCTTCGGCGAGGGGCGAAAAAATGGCAAAGCCGCTCAGAAAAAAGTTGAAAAAACTTGAAAAAAGTTCTTGACAAGACTGAGAGGTTATGCTAGAATAAGCAAGCTAACCGCGCTGCGGTGAAGCGACTGTACCTTGTAAATTGAATAACGCAAAGACGAACAAAACACCTTGGACAATAAATGAATTGTTTAAGTTTCGTGTAAACGAATTTAAGCCAACGAAAATTCTTGAGTATATTTGCTAGAGCAAATTATTCAAAAGATCGATTTTAGAGCCGAAAGGCTTTAAGATACAATTTTTTGAGAGTTTGATCCTGGCTCAGGACGAACGCTGGCGGCGTGCCTAACACATGCAAGTCGAACGGAGTAGAGGCCTTCGGGCTTCTGCTTAGGGGGGAACGGGTGAGTAACGCGTGAGAAACCTGCCTTTCAGTGGGGGACAACAGTTGGAAACGACTGCTAATACCGCATAATGTATCGATGGGGCATCCTGTTGATACCAAAGCTTAATGTGCTGAAAGATGGTCTCGCGTCTGATTAGCTAGATGGCGGGGTAACGGCCCACCATGGCGACGATCAGTAGCCGGTCTGAGAGGATGAACGGCCACATTGGGACTGAGATACGGCCCAGACTCC
>JAZOUU010000061.1:0-1137 GCA_045658365.1 Faecousia sp.
GGCACGGATAAGCTAAATATGTATATTCTGGTGGCAGGTGTGATTTTGTGCCTGCT
The DNA here is from genome assembly GCA_045658365.1 of Faecousia sp. Classification (GTDB taxonomy): domain Bacteria; phylum Bacillota; class Clostridia; order Oscillospirales; family Oscillospiraceae; genus Faecousia. Next base: position 57 of record JAZOUU010000061.1, read on the forward strand.
GACCATGTTTATTCCGGTGGCGCTGGTGGATCTGGTGTTGACGGCTGTTTCCTACGGCCTTATGATTTGGGCCATCAGCCGCACCTTCTCCCGGAATACCTACAAGCGATATCAGGAAAACCGGAAGTTCTTGCTGCTGCTGGATCGGATAAAGGATCGGCAGCACCGGCATTTTAACTGTCCCAAGTGCCGCCAGCCTGTCCGGGTGCCCAGGGGAAAAGGGAAAATCGCCATCAAATGCCCCAAATGCGGAGAAAAATTCATAAGGAAAACCTAAAATAAGGCCGCTGCCATTGGCAGCGGCCTTTTCGCGTATAGGGTGCTACAACTTGTTTTTCCAATCGGGGAAACAGGTTAGAAAGAAGTCGCACTCATCACAGCAGCATTCCACACCGGGATATGCTCCGTTTCCAAGGCAGTCTTTACCGTGATAGCTGGGAGTCAATGGCGGGTCAGCCTGAAAAGTATTTTGCAAATTTTCTTCGTCGGACGGCATATCGTTGCTCCTTTGGTTGTAGCGTTTAAGATTGTAGCTTCACTAAATTTTTGCGTGTCCTACCAGTAGGACGAATAATTTATAATTATAGTATACACTATTTTTGTCCTAAATCAAGACAAAAAGGTGTTACTATGAAAAGAATTATCGATTCGGAACAACAGAACATCATTGGTAATCGCGTAAAAGAGGCGCGGATTCGCGCGGGCCTTAGCCAACGGCAACTATCGGAGAAGATGGAGCTTTTGGCGGTGTATACCTGCAGAGGTTCCATTTCTCGCATTGAAAATGGGCAGCGCGCCATCACAGACATTGAAATTGATGCAATTTCTAAGGTGTTGGACGTTTCACTGGACTATCTTTTCGGAAGAACATAACAAACAGCCGGTGGCAAGCGCCACCGGCTGTGTTTATCAGCAATAGAAATCTTTGATTTTCTTGGCACGGCTGGGGTGGCGGAGTTTCCGGATGGCCTTGTTTTCTATCTGGCGAATCCGTTCCCGGGTGACCCCGAAAATCTGCCCCACCTCTTCCAGGGTGTGGGTACGTCCGTCGTACATGCCGAAACGCATCCGCAGCACGTCG
>JAZOUU010000062.1:0-1469 GCA_045658365.1 Faecousia sp.
CGATAACGACACCGGTGTCACAATTACCGCCGGGCAACAGGGATTTCTGCATGAATACATAGCCTTGAATAATACTACAACCTCCGTTACCATCCGTTTTTCCAGCGGCAAGGTGCGGCTCAGCGAGTTGTATGTATTTTCCACCGGCAGCGCCCCGGACTTTGTGCAGGTTTGGGATGCGCCCCTGGAGGGAAAGGCAGATCTGGTTCTCTTCGCCGCCCACGGGGACGATGAGCAGCTGTTTTTTGCCGGACTGCTTCCTTACTATGCCCAGGAAGTAGGCTGCGCTGTGCAAGTGGTTTACATGACGGATCACCGGAATCTGACCAACGCAAGAACCCATGAGATGCTCAACGGATTGTGGAGTGTGGGCGTCAGAGCCTATCCGGTGTTCGGGGGCTTTGCGGATTTTCTCATTGAGGACAAGCAGGGCACTTATGATGAATATGCCAAATTGGGCGTAACCGAAGAAATGCTCCAAAGTTATGTGGTGGAGCAGATCCGCAGATTTAAGCCCCAGGTGGCGGTGGGACATGACTTAAACGGCGAATATAACCACGGAATGCATATGGTCTATGCAGACCTGCTGGTTAAGGCGCTGGATATGACAAATGATGCATCCTGCTTCCCGGAATCCGCAGAAAAATACGGCCTGTGGGACATCCCGAAGACCTATTTGCATTTATACGAAACCAATCCCATTGTGCTTAATTACGATGTTTCCCTGGAATCCTTCCAAGGGATGACCGCTTTTGAGGTCACCAGGGAATTGGGATACCCCTGCCATGAATCCCAGCAGTATACCTGGTTTACCAAGTGGCTCCACTGGGAGGGCATGAGGGTCAATGGCACGCCCATTATCCGGGCATCCCAGATTGAGCAATATAATCCCTGCAAATTTGGATTGTATCGCTCCACCGTGGGTGAGGATGTGCAGAAAAATGATTTCCTGGAGAACATTGTTACCTATGCCGAGCAGGAACGGTTGGAACAGGAACGTCTGGAACAGGAACGGTTAGAGCAGGAACGGCTGGAGCAAGAGCGCCTGGAACAGGAGCGACTAGAGCAGGAACGGTTGGAACAAGAACGCTTAGAGCGGGAGCGGTTAGAGCAGGAACGCTTAGAACAGCAAAAGGCCAAAGATGCCCGGGATTTGGGCATTGCGCTGACCATATTGTGCATGCTGGTGGTGATGTTGATTGCCGTCTTGCTGTGGGCATATCAGAATAAGCGCAGCCGGCAGAAACAGCGAACTGCAGAAACCCAGAAATAATCCGTAATTTTTTGAAAAAAGGCTTGCATTTTCAAAAACCTTGTGCTAATATATACAGGCGCTTTGACAGCGCCTATGCGCCGGTAGCTCAGTTGGATAGAGTGACTGACTACGAATCAGTAGGTCGGGGGTTCGAGTCCCTTCCGGCGTACCATGAAAAGGGTTATCCCATTTGGGATAACCCTTTTCATATTAT
>JAZOUU010000063.1:0-8992 GCA_045658365.1 Faecousia sp.
GGGCTGTGTTCCCGACGTATATAAAAAGGCTTGACCGATTCGGTCAAGCCTTTTTTAGGATATAGATTAATTGCCGGGGATCAGAATTTTTTCCAAGTGCGCCGGTTAAACAAAATCAGCACAGGCAGGATTTCCAATCTGCCCAGGAGCATGGTCAGGTTCAGAATGATCAGGGAAACATTGTTGTATCCGGCATAACTGGCATAAGGGCCAACTGCTTCAAATGCCGGGCCTACATTGGAGATACAGGCCAGTACCGCGGAGAAATTACTGAAAAATCCATGCTCTGTTTGGTACACACCGGCATCCGATGATACGGTGACCATCTGCCCGTTTATGGGGTCGAAGGAAAGCAGCAGCATAACGGCCAGGAAAATAAACGCGTATAGAGTGATAAAGGCAAAAATATCGTTGATGGTCTTTTGCTCCAGGGTTTTTCCCTCAAACTTTGCCTTGGGAATGTAACGGGGATTGATCAATTTACGCACATGGATATAGGCGCCCTTTACGGCAATCACGATTCTTGAAACCTTGATGCCGCCGGCGGTGGAGCCTGCCATGCCGCCAACAAACATGACCATAATGAGACTTGTGGTTGCCAGCATTGGCCACATATGGTAGTCGGTGGTTGTGAACCCAGCGGTTGTTAACAGGGACGCCACCTGGAACAGGGAATGGCGGAAGGCTTCTTCTGTGGTATAGCTTTGGGGGAACACGTCAAAGCGCCATACAAGGCTGATGAACACAAAGGATACCGCCAACAAGATAATCAGAAAGTAGCTTTTGATTTCTTCACTGCGGAATACTTCCTTGATTTTTCCCAGCAGGATCAGATAATACAGGCTGAAATTAATGCCATACAGAATCAGGAAAATGGCGATCACATACTGGGAGAAAGGATGAAACAGCTCCATGCTGCCGGGGAGGAAGCCAAAGCCGCCGGTGCCTGCGCAGCCGAAGGTTGCCAGCAGACTGAAGAAAAACTTCTCATTTTCATAGCCGGGGATGGGTTTGTCCAGCATTAAGATGACCACCTGCAAAACGGTCAATCCCAAATAGATGAGGTACAGGATTCTGGTTGTGACCTTCATTTTGGACGCCAGCTTACCCACCTGAGGGCCGGGGCTTTCTGCCCGGAGCAAGTGCATGGAAGAGCCGTCGTCGCTTTCGGGAATGAAGATGAGAACGAATACCAGAATACCCATACCGCCGATCCAGTGGGACAAGCTGCGCCAAAACAGGGTAGAGTGGGATACGGCGGTAATGTCCGTGATGATGCTGGCGCCCGTGGTGGTGAAGCCGGACATCATTTCAAAGCAGGCGTGTACGTAGTTTGGAATATCGCCGTTGATCACAAAGGGAATGGCGCCGAATAGGGCCATTACGATCCAGACCAGAGCGGTCAGCGCAAAGCCCTCTTTTTGATACAGGCTGCGGCGGGTGGGTTTTGGGATTTGCAGCAAAAGCCCCAGAGTCATTAAAAGAACAATGGGAATCAGAAATGCCAGGGTATGCGTGAAGGATTCTTTATATATCAGGCTGACAGTCAAGGGGGCGAACATGAGCAGCCCCTCGATCACCATGATCTTGCCAAGAATCTTACCTAAGTACTTGTAATTCATGGGCTCACCTTATTCAAATGCGTCGGCCAGATCGTCGAAGTTTTTGTGGGTGGTGACCACAACCACATTGTCTCCCAGCTGGATTTCGGAATCGCCGCCCGGGATAATGACTTCGTTTTGACGGATGATGCATGCAATCAGACAGTTTTTCTTGACTTTTAAGGCTTTCAGCGGTTTGTTATAAAACTTCTCCTGCTTTTTGGCGGCAAATTCCAAGGCTTCCACCCGGTCGTTAACCAGGCGGTAGAGCGTCAGCACATTACTGCCCACCGTGTTGGCCAGGGCGCGGATATAGCTGATGATTCTGTCTGCAACAATCTGCTTGGGAGAAACCGTGTTGTTAATGCCCAAGTCGCCCAGCATACCGTACAGATCGCCGCTTTTGATCTGCGCGATGGTCTTTTTCACGTGCTTTTTGTTTGCAAACATGGATACGATCATGTTTTCTTCGTCAATGTCCGTCAGCGCAATAAACGCATCCATGGCCTCAATGCCTTCTTCAATGAGCAAGCCGTGCTGGGTGCCGTTGCCGCAGATCACGGTGATGCCGGGAATTTGTTCGGCCAGTTCTTCTGCGTGGGCTTCATCCCGCTCGATGAGCTTCACGGCATACTTTTTCTTGGCAAGCGCATCTGCCAGATAGTATGCCACCCGGCCCCCACCCACGATCATAATGTTTTTGAGAGGGGACTTGACCAAATTGACCTCCCGGAGGAAATCACCCAGGGTTTTTGCGTTGGCGGTGAAGTGGATCTTGTCTCCCTCCCGAATTTCAAAATGACCGGAGGGGATGATCACCTCATCGCCTCTCTGCACCGCGCAGATCAGCACTTTGGTGGTGAGCTTTTTGCCCAGGGAAATGAGGGATTCGCCAATCAGCGCGCACCCTTTTTCCGCAACCACTTCTACCAGGGATACTTTGCCGCCGGCAAAGTGGTCGATCTGGGCCACGGAGGGCAGGCTCACAAGGTTGAAAATTTCGTCTGCAGTGTTCTGCTCGGGATTGACCACCATGGAGATGCCCAAATCGTCCTTCATTTCTGCGATCTGCCGTCTGTATGCAGGATTTCTGACCCGGGCGATGGTGTTTTTCGCGCCAACTCTTTTCGCAACCAGACAGGCAAGGATGTTTAATTCATCGCTTCGTGTCAGCGCGATGACCAGCTCTGCATCCTTTACATTTGCCTCTGCCTGGATCTCCATGCTGGCGCCGTTACCCACAACGCCAAAGACATCATACCGCTCAATCAGCTGCTCGATTTTTTGCTTGTCTTCGTCGATAATCGTAACCGTATGCCCTTCCTTGGAAAGATTCCTTAAGATGGTTCTGCCAATGGTGCCAAGACCGATAATCACGATTTTCATGTTTTGCACATCCGATCTATGTATGGAATGATTTCCTGTTATTATAGCACATCGGCATTGCGTTGTAAATTCCTATCTTCGGGATCATTTTACTGTCTTTGATGGGATTTGTGCCCCTTTGATAAAATGCTGTGTCCTTACCGGACACAGGCAGAAAGGATTATTAACGGGGACACGCCCGTTGACCCTATCGCTGAACCAGGGGATTATCTTCGGCTTGTCTTCCAATGTGCAGCTTGACACTTTTACTCTGGGACAGTACAATAAAATTGGAAGATTCCAATGGAAACGTATGCCGAAAGGGAGGAGTGGCTATGAAAAAGAGGATTCTTGCTATCTTATTGACCCTGAGCCTTTTGATATTACCGGGATGCAGCCAAGAAACGGACAACGAGGAGCTTTTTCGCCACAGTTTTAAGCAGTTGCAGAAACAGACGGCATTGCACGTTCGCAATGAGCAATACTTCGGGAAAAACCTTGCAGACATCAAACTTCTGGCCGTACGGGATGAATGGCGAAACGGCGAAGACTTTTATTGGGAGAGCAATAATGAGGGTCAGTTTTTGTGCTACAACCAGAGTTATTGGACAATTGAGCCAAATCGACACACTCAGTGGAAGCAGCACAAGAATCCAATAAGCTCCTTTTCGGACTGGTGGAATGATTATAGCTGTGAGCAATTCCTCGAGGCAGAGGTAACCTTCAGAAAGGAAGGGAAGCATATCGTTCTGGAACAAAGAAAGGATCATGGCTTTGACAACTGCACCGTTAGCAGACAGATTTCTACCAACACGTTCTACATGACAAAAGATGGGCAAATTGTTCGCATTACGCTCATGACGGTGACCTATAACAGCACGGAAGCAAACCCGGAGGAAATTCACAGTGTCGGTAAACAGGAGTATTATATAACCCCCGTAGATTCCAATGTGGCAGAAGGAAAGATACTGGAGCAATACCGAACGGTGCCGGAATAAAAAGGCGTATTTGATTATTTATTGGCTCACGACTTTGTTTTAACAGTAAAAGGCTTGACCGATTGGTCAAGCCTTTATTTCTTGAAATTTGGCGCGGATTTTCATCCTTGTCGGCATCTTTCATATATTTTCTTTGCATTTTGGGAAGAATGTGCTATATTAACAGTAATCTTGTGACCCAAAGGGGGAGCGTTATGCTGGACTTTATTCGAATTGCCTGCGCCGTGCCTGCGGTGAAGGTGGGAGATGTGACCAAAAACACCCAGGATATTCTCCGCTATATGGCTCAGGCCGATGAGCAGCAGGCGGATTTATTGCTGTTTCCCGAACTGGCGCTGACCGGCTATACCTGCGGCGATTTATTCTTCCAGGAGGCTTTGTGGAATGGGGTAAAGGAGGGGATGAAGCAAATTCTTGCGGATTCCCGGCAATATCCCAAGCTGACGGCGGTAGTGGGCTTGCCGGTGCGGTATAACAATAAACTGTTTAACTGCGCTGCGGTGATTCGAGGCGGTCAGCTTTATGGACTGATTCCCAAAACCTATATCCCCAATTACGGAGAATTCAGCGAGCATTGCTGGTTCTGCTCCGGTGAGGAACTGCCGGAAACTGTGGATGTTCCGGATAGCTTTGGCTGGGCCACAGCGCCGGCTGCCCAATTGGGCTGCGGCCAGTTGTTCTCCCTGGGGGACGGGGCGGTCATGGGCGTGGAGATCTGCGAAGATCTGCTGAGTCCCGTTCCGGTATCGTCTATGCTGGCGCTGAGCGGCGCAAACGTGATCGTAAATTTGTCCGCATCCAACGAAACTGTGGGAAAACGGGCGCGGATTGAGCAGGCGGCTGTCCACAGCTCTGCGGTCTGCAAATGTATTTATGCCTATTGCTCCGCCGGCTACACCGAGTCCACATCGGATCTCGTGCTTTCCGGCTACAGCATGGTGGCGGAAAACGGCAAGCTGCTGCGGCAGAATGAAAAAATGCCGGATACGGATTATATGTTCGTGCAGGATTGCGATTTGGGCCGGGTAAACAATGACCGGATGAGAAATACCACCTTCCGGGAATCTGCCGCCCGATTCAGCGACCCCAACATGGTGATCTCAACCATCGGTGAACCTCTTCGGGGAGACGGAACGCGGTATCCCATCCGGAAGCTGCCGTTTATTCCCAGTGACAAGCAGGAGCGGTATCAGCGGTGCATGGATATTTTCCAGCTGCAGGTGACGGGGCTGAAGCAGCGCCTGTCCACCATCGGTGCAAATGCGGTGATCGGCATTTCCGGCGGTTTGGATTCCACATTGGCATTGCTGGTGTCGGTGGAGGCCATGCGGCAGCTGGGAAGACCTCTGACGGATGTTTACTGCGTCACCATGCCATGCTTCGGCACTTCTGACAGAACCTACCGCAACGCTTGGGAACTGATGCAGACACTGGGCGTTTCCGCAAAGGAAATCAATATCCGGGATGCAGTTTCCCTGCACTTTAAGGATATCGGTCACGACAGTAATGTCCACAATGCCACCTATGAAAATGCCCAGGCCAGAGAGCGGACTCAGATCCTTATGGATTACGCCAGCGTGGTGGGCGGCATTGTGGTTGGTACGGGAGATTTGTCAGAGCTGGCTCTGGGTTGGTGCACCTATAACGGCGACCACATGAGCATGTACAGCGTCAATGCCGATGTGCCAAAAACGCTGATTCGCTGGATTATCGATGCCGTGGCCCAAAGCCCGGCTTTTGCTGCGGCTCAGGCGGTGTTGCAGGATGTGTTGGATACTCCCATCAGCCCAGAGCTGCTGCCGCCGGATGCCCAGGGAAAGATCTCCCAGCAGACGGAAGATTTGGTAGGCCCTTATGCGCTGCATGATTTTTACCTGTATTACATGCTCCGCTTCGGTTTCGCTCCCAGAAAGATCTATACGCTGGCCTGCCGGGCTTTTGCGGAGGATTTCGATGCAGAAACCGTGAAAAAGTGGCTGAAAGTTTTCTATAAGCGGTTCTTTACCCAGCAGTTCAAGCGCAATTGCCTGCCCGACGGCGTGAAGATCGGTTCTGTGGGCTTGAGCCCCCGGGGCGACTGGAAAATGCCCAGCGATGCCTCTGCAAGGCTCTGGCTGGAAGAGGCTGAGTCATTATAATGTAGATGACCCTCCGTTTGGAGGGTCATTTTCAATATTTATAAGAGCATGGGTTGGATTTGCTGATGCTCCAGTGCCGCTTTCAGAGTGTCCGGAATTTTCGTAAAGTCAGCAACCATGCTGGTGGGCTTATTATGGGCGTCGTCCTGCCCAAAGGGGACGAAATAATAGTGCTTTCGCCCAAGAAGCTTGCCGATGTTCTCCGCAGCGCCGGCCAAGGCATCATTGGTGGACACCGCTACCACCACAGGGCGGCCGTTACGCAGGTGACTTTTTGCAGCCATGGTAACGGAGGTGTCTGCAATGGAATGAGCCAGCTTTGCCAAGGTGTTTCCGGTACAGGGCGCAATGATCAGGGCATCCAGCAGCTTTTTAGGGCCAATGGGCTCTACCTGCGGAATGGAAAACAGGGGGTCTGTTCCACAGATGGCGGCAGCCCTGCGGATGTGAGCTTGGGCTGTGCCGAATCGGGTATCTGTGGCATAGACCGCGGGGGAAAAAATGGGAATCAACGTATAGCGGCTGGCTAAGTCTTCCATAATGGGAAACACCTGATGAAAGGTGCAGAAAGAACCGCACATGGCAAATCCGATAGTCATGTCGCTGCCTCCTTTTGACATAGCCGCAGGGCAGTTTGGGCGATCAGTTTGCCAGAGGACTCAGGTTTATCCCGGTTTGGGAGTCCCCGCTCCCAGAGAACACCTTCGCAGCAGATGCCCGGAGAGGATGCCAGATCCAGAAACACGCACCCTTTGGGACACAGGGCAGCCTGTTCCCGGCCAATCACCGGCGCCGGTGCAGTGTTGACGATAGCTCTGCATTGGGGCAGAATCTGGTTTAGAGCCTCTGGCGCAATTGTATTATAGCCCAGACTGATAAGGGCTGCCTGATCGGATTCCTTCCTTGCAGCCACCGTTACGTCGGCATGCAGCGCCTTTAACCTGGCGGCAAGACATTTCCCGATGCGTCCCCAGCCAATGATTACGATGGGACAGCCGGCAAAAATAACCGGCAGATGCTTCCCAAGGATTGAAAGGGCGCAATCCGCTGTAATGGCTGCATTTTCCGCCAGATAGCAGGCATCCTGCAGGAAATCAAATTTGGTGTAATTCTGAAATGCGGGATGACTGAGATAGCCACCCATTATAACAACACGGTCAGAAAGTTGTGAAAGAATCGCTTCCGGAGCCCCACCACCGCGAACCAAGCCCTTTCCGTCGAAGGACGGAACCGGCAGGAGTAGGTGTGTCACCTTTGGAGAGGGGCTGGAGACGATGGAAATCCCTTTTGCACTTAAAAATTCACCGGCATACCGCAGTGCGCTGGTTTCGCCGGATAAACAGAATGTTATGCTATCCATGCAGCATCCTCCTTTCAATCCAGAATATGCCATGGAATATTCCTGGGTGCTTGATTTTTCCGCAGGATTGCGTATAATAAAGGTAAGAGGTGAGGGTATGCAAAGATTGGGCTATATTCATGATATGCTGGACGTAAAGGTTCTGATTTTGTTTGTCATGTCCCGGTGCAACTACCCGGTGACTGTTCAGGAAATCTATGAGCTGTGCTACCAGGATGATTGCTTGAGCTATTTTGATATTTGTACCGCAGTTCCCGAAATGGTCAGCTCCGGCCATTTGAATCCCTTGGAAAATGAGAAATATGAGATCTCCGAGAAGGGAAGAGATGCCGGCTCGCTGACGGAGGATTCCATCGCTTTTACCGTAAAGCAGCGGGCGGAAAATGCAGTGGCCCGGTTCAATCGGCAGATTCGCCGCAGCAGCTTTGTAAAGACCCAGATCATCCCCCGGGAGGGCGGCGATTACTCTGTGGTGATGGCGCTGGATGATGAAATGGGGAATCTGATGACATTGGAGCTGGTAGCACCGGATCAGCGCCAGGCTGTCCGGCTGGGGAAACTCTTTGAAAAGAAAGCAGAAAATGTCTATAACCTTACCATGATGGAACTGCTGGACGAGGAGGATTCTGACGAGGAATAATTTGTTCGCCCCTTGTCGAAGCGCCAAAATCCGTGTATAATATTATTGAACCGGGCAACCGGTAAAAACGAAAGGAGCTGCCGCATTATGAAGTTTCAGTTTAGTGAGAAGAAAGTTAAGCTGCCTGAAAATGTCCATCTTTATGCCGAGAAAAAGGTCACAAAGCTTGGACGGTACTTTGAGGAGGATGCGGAGGCACTGATTGTATTCTCTGTGGAGAAAAATCGGAACAATGTGGAGTTGACCGTTCATGGCGCGAACACTTGGTTCCGGGCCAGCGAAAGCACCTCGGATATGTTCGCATCCATCGATGCCGCAGTGGGCACCATTGAGGGTCAGATTCGGAAAAACAAGACCCGCCTGGCTCGCCGCCTCCGGCAGGATGCCTTTGTCCGCACCGCAGAGGAAACTTCCTTTGTTCCGGAGGAGAAGGAAGATGACTTGACCATTACAAAGATCAAGCAGTTCTACTTCAAGCCCATGACCCGGGAGGAAGCTGTGCTGCAGATGAATCTGCTGGAGCACACCTTCTTTGCTTTCCGGGATCAGGACAATGGCGGATCCTTCGCTGTGGTCTACCGCCGGAATGATGGCGGCTATGGATTGATTGACGATATGCTGTAATCTGAGAAATCATAAATTATGCGCTCCTGCTTCGGCAGGAGCGCTTTTTCTACGCCAAAAAGTGTGGCTGAAGAGGGGAAGAAAGTCCGTTTTCATATACTGTTGCAGCGAAAAAACACAAATCAAAAAATAAGTTGTCAAAAGGTGAAAAAAGTGCTTGACAATGGAAGAAGGTTGTGCTAGAATAAGCAAGCTTTCACCGCAGATGCGGGGTAGCGACCTGTACCTTGTAAATTGAATAATGTGAGACGAACAAGAACACCTTG
>JAZOUU010000064.1:0-9711 GCA_045658365.1 Faecousia sp.
CCCTCCTTTTCAGACAGAATTCGCGTTACGTCCGTACACTTACTGCTTACGCTTTAATTTTACCATATTTCCTAACAAATGAGAAGAAATATCACTTCGTGATATCTTACAAAATTTTATCTTCCTTTTTGTGCATATACAACAATGAAAAACACAGCTATGCCCGACATAGCTGTGTTTTTAATCTCTATTTTCTTTTCTGTGCTGCGTCACCGCGGCGTTTAACCTCTTTAAAGCATCTGGTCAGGCAGAACAGGGACGCCATTTGCAATAATACGGAAAGTTCCAGAAACAATCCGTCGATCTTAAGAGTGAGCACATCCAGCGAGAATAAGCGGATCACCACTGGGATTGCAAACAGCACCGAGGAAAGAAGCTTTCCAGGCAGATATCCGCCGGATGTTCCAAGCAGGACCACTCCTGCAGCGCAGTAATACACCAGGCAAAGGATAATATATAGAACGCTTCCTGAGAAAAAGCTCCACAGAAATGTCAAAATACAAAGTCCTGCCCCAATCAATCCGTACAATCCGGGAGCATTCAATCGAATCGCCCGAATCAGCACAACATACGCGCCGCTGAGTAACAGCGGCAGGAAAATCTGAAACAGAACATCAAAAAACGTCCAATCAGACAAGAAGCGCAGACCAAAAAAGCAGACGATCCGCAGAAAAAAGGACAGTCCCATCAATATTGCCGCGGGCTGGGCCCACTTCCCCTTAAAATCCATTTGATACTGTAAATATTGCTTCAGCTGCATGATTTCACCTCCACAGGCTGTAATATTATAGTGCATTTTGGGGAAAATAGCAAGCATTTAGAAAACAGATTAAAGCGTTGCCATTTCCTCATCTGCGATGTGGATATTTACGCCGTTGACCTCCACATTTTCATCGGCCCGGATCAGCAAATACTTCACACCGCCAATGATCCTGGTTTCAATCAAATCTGTCCGATCCGGGGCGACCTTAATGGAAACATCCGGGGTTTTGATCTCAAACCGGTTTGCGTCGATGATATTTTTGGGATGAATTTCTGCTTCAAAGCCGAAAGCTTCATCATAATCAATGCTGAATTTTGCAATATGGGCATCGCTTACACCGCAGTCTTCCAACGCCTGCTTGACATCCTCCTTGTCGATGAGCAGTGGCTCCGGCACGCGGCTTTCCTTGTGAAGCGCGATCCTCTGGCAGAGCTGGTCATGCACCGTCTGCATCACGTCCAGGCTGCACTGGTTTTCCAGACTGCTGCCCAGCAAGGCGGCAAAGCTCTTTTTCTGCTCTGCGGCAGGCTTGGGAATCCGGGTGTTAAAGACCGCATCCACAAAGGCCTGGTGACTCTCCTTAGGGCTGCGGGTGTAATACAGCGCGTTATAAATATTGGTGCTGCGATTATCAAAGGCAGGAAACAAAAAGCCCAATTCCGGTGCAGACACCACATTGGTAATGCCGCCGTCGTGAAATAGTTTTTCTTCCGGAATGTAATGCAAGGTCGCCTTGGTCTGCTTTACCGGGCAAATACCGCAGAGCAAAAATGTATAGGTCTCCTCTGCCCTGCCGCTGTCCGTTTCCCCATCCTTGGAGCGGAAAGGAACGTCATAACTGTCACAGCCCAGCAAAATCAGATAGTTTTCCTCTAAAGAAACGGTGTCAATCACCTTTTTATAGAAGGCGTGACGGAGCTCCTCGTCGGCAAGAGCCGTCTTTCGCAGATCCATCAAAAGCTTATGCTCGGGGCTGTTCGCGACCTGTTCCGTGCGGAAATTGATATCGATCAAATTCTTACCCAAAGAACCGGAGAGTGCGCGCTTTAACAGGCCAAAATATTTTTCTCCCTCATTTTCGGACATCATTCCGGTGCTTTGCCGGAACTCAGAGATGATCTCCCTTTTTTCATTTACGTAGCAGCCATAGATGGCCGTCATATTGCTGCGATCCCGACGGATATGCCGCCGAATTTCGCCAACCTCTTTAATATTCATATATACCTCACACGCATGGCAGAATAAGGCCTTCGGAAAAATCCGAAGGCTTTATATTCAGTCCCAAAGACATTTCCAATTCTGGATAAAATATTCGATACCGGAGTAAACCGTGGTGATGACGATCACCGCGGTGAGCAGCCAGCCCAGCCAGCCAATTCCGGGAAAGGCCATCCAAACACAAAGGCCTACCATAGTGGAGGCCGTTTTTACCTTTCCGCTCCAGCCGGCAGCAATCACCGTGCCCTTGCCCACAGCCACCAGACGAAGTCCGGTAACCGCAAATTCCCGGGTCAAAATGATCATCAGCGCCCAGGCCGGCAGCATGCCCCACTGGCAGAACATGGTCATGGCGGCAATTACCAAGAGTTTATCCGCCAGAGGATCCAAAAACTTACCGAAATCGGTGATCTGATTGCGTTTTCTGGCAATCTGGCCGTCTACATAGTCGGTCAAGCTGGCGATGATAAACAGCGCCAGAGAAATCCACATCCAAAGGCCTGCATTTCCACCGCTCAGGTACATAAATACCATAAATGCGGGAATAAACGCCACTCTCAGCAGCGTAATTTTGCTAGCAGTTGTCATCATCAATCCTCCAAAACAAATCCGGACAAATCGCCGTCGATAATACCGTCGATCCGCACAGTAACAAACGAACCCTCGGACAGATCATCCTGACTGGCAAGCCAGACCCGGCCATCAATGTCCGGCGAATCTGCATAGGAACGTCCGTAATACTGACCAAACTCCTCATCGTAACCATCCACCAGGATTTCCAGTTCTTTACCGATCATGCCTTGGGCATAATCGTCCATAATTTGAGATTGTATGGTTTCCACCATCTCCGCTCTGGAAAGGGCCACGTCAAGCTCCGGGTGCTCCATATCATATGCCGGCGTTCCTTCTTCCGGAGAAAATGGAAACGCTCCCACACGCTCTAAGCGCTGCTCTTTCAGGAAATTGCAGAGCTCTTCAAACTCTTCCTCGCCCTCGCCGGGCAGGCCGGTGATAATACTGGTACGCAGCACCAGACCGGGAATTCTGCTGCGGAGCTTGGCAAAAAGGTCTTTTAAAAATACGCCGTCTCCCCGCCGATTCATCAGCTTCAGGATCTTGCTGTTGCAATGCTGAATGGGTATGTCCAGATACTTTACGATCTTCGGTTCAGAGGCGATAACATCAATTAGTGCGTCATCGATTTCGTCCGGGTAGATGTAGTGGATCCGCACCCAATGGAATCCCTCAATTTGACACAACTGCCGAAGAAGTTCCGGCAAAAGCCGCCGATGTCCCGGCAGATCCGTACCGTATCGGCTGGTGTCCTGAGCCACCACAATCAATTCCTTAACGCCGGAATCTGCCAGCATTCTTGCTTCATACAGCACGTCATCCATGCTGCGGCTGCGGAATTTACCCCGCAGATACGGGATGATGCAGTAAGCGCAGCGATTATCGCAGCCCTCCGCAATTTTCAAAAAGGCGTAATGCTCCGGTGTGGTCAAGATCCTTCCGGTTTCCTGTTCCGGCGCATCAATGGAGCCAAACTCCTGTACAGTTGCACCGGACAATAGCGCCTCGATAGCAGGTACAACTTCCGTATAACTGCCGGTGCCAAGCACGCCATCTACCTCCGGCAGCTGCTCCATAATTTCCTCACGGTAGCGCTGGGAAAGGCAGCCGGTGACCAAAATTTTGCCCACCTGCCCCTCTGCTTTCAGCGCTGCGGTCTGCAGGATGAAATCGATGGCCTCCGACTTCGCTGAGTCGATAAAACCGCAGGTATTGATCACCACAACGTCACATCCGGCAATACCCGAGCTGACCGTATGACCAGCTTCCTGCACGCGGTACATCATCCGTTCGCAATCCACCTGGTTTTTTGCGCAGCCAAGGCTAATAAATCCAATATTTGCCATATTATTCCTCCGGGAATTCCTCGGTTTCCAGTTTCAATTGTTCCAGGCATCTACGAATGGAGCGGTAAGTATGACCCCGACGCAGCAAGGCATCGACGGCGCGGCGGATTTCTTTGCCGTCAGACTGTCCATCCAGCCGCGATGCCAGAAATTCCATGATCGCATCTGTTTGCTCTGGGTAATCCGCCAACACATTCTCCCAAATCTCTTTCGGGATCCGCTTTTCGTACAATGACTGTTTCGCCCTCGCAAGGCCGTATCCTTTGGCGATGCAGTGGCTGACGATCTGCTCCGCTGTCTTCTCATCATCCAGAAGAGAAAGATCCTCCATCCACCTCACTGCCCTTTGAGCATCCGTGGGAGTCTCTCCCTTATGAATCAACCGCTGCTGCAAATCGCTTTTTGATACGTTGGAGGCAGCTACGATCCGCAATGCACGCATTTTCGCTGACATCTGTCCCGCAGCAGAGGAAAGCCGATCATACTCCTCCCGGGACAGCTCCATACCTCCATACAGTCCAAAATCCTCCACCGTCTGCCGGTACAGCCGCAGAACCGTACCATCTTCAAAAAGGACACGGTATCTGCCTACGCGATCCGCTGACGGGGCGATTGACTCAATCCTCATCGTCGAAATCGTCGGCACTTACCTTCACGGGACGCTCTGCGGCTCTGGCAGCTGCCTTGGGCATAGCCGCGTTGGACTTTAGCAGATTCTCCCGAACCTTGACTTCCACTTCCTCCGCGATTTCCGGATTGGCCATGAGATAATCCTTTACGGACTGAGAGCCCTGTCCGATACGCTCATCGCCCATGGAGAACCAGCTGCCGCTCTTCTGGATAATATCCATCTGGACAGCCAGATCCACCAGTTCACCCCATTTGGAGATGCCCTGGCCGTACATGATATCAAAAATTGCTTCCCGGAACGGAGGGGCCACCTTGTTCTTAACCACCTTGACCCGGGTCTTGTTGCCAATGACGTTGCCGCCCTCTTTCAGGCTTTCCACACGACGAACATCCAGACGAACGGAGGAATAGAACTTCAGCGCATTACCGCCGGTGGTGGTTTCCGGATTGCCGTACATCACGCCGATCTTCATACGCAGTTGGTTAATGAAGATAACCACGCAGTTGGTCTTGGAGATGGTACCTGCCAGTTTCCGCAGAGCCTGGGACATAAGTCTTGCCTGCAAGCCCACAAAGGTATCGCCCATTTCGCCCTCAATTTCCTGCTTCGGCACCAGAGCAGCAACAGAGTCCACAACAACGGCATCCACCGCGCCGCTGCGTACCAGAGCATCGGTAATTTCCAGAGCCTGCTCACCGGTATCCGGCTGGGAAACCAGCATGTTATCCGTATCAACGCCCAAAGCTGCGGCATATACAGGATCCAGAGCATGCTCCGCATCCACAAACGCCACTTCACCGCCCAATTTCTGGGCCTCTGCCAAAATATGCAGTGCCAGCGTGGTCTTACCGGAAGATTCCGGTCCGTAAATTTCAATAATCCGTCCCTTGGGAACACCACCGATGCCGAGGGCTGCATCCAGCGCCAAAGAGCCGGTGGGAATGGCATCCACATTCATTTCCGGTCGGTCGCCCAGACGCATCACAGCGCCCTTGCCGAAGCTCTTTTCGATCTGGGAAAGGGCGGTCTGCAGGGCCTTTTTCTTGTCGGATGCCGGGGTCGGTGCTTCGTAAGATGTCTTCTTTGTAGCCATATCTATCTATTCCTTCCTGCCGTATTGGGCGATTACCGCCCGTTCTCTGTCGTTATAATCTCTGGAACGTTCCAGAATGGTATACCCTTTTTGTTGGAGGAGTGCGCAAACCGCATCCCCCTGTCCCATACCGAATTCGAAGCACAGGTAGCCGCCCGGCTTTAGAGAATCGGTATAGTTTTCAATAATTGCCCGGTAAAAATCCAGGCCGTCGCTGCCACCGTGGAGCGCGATATGAGGTTCAAAATCTGCCACACTACCCGGGAGCTGCTCCATCTCTTCTGACGTAATATAGGGTGGATTGGAAACAATCAAATCAAAACTCCCCAAAAACGCGCTGGGCGCATGAAGCGCATCTGTCTGTACACAGGAAACCCGGCCGGACAAATGGTTTCTCGTTACATTCTTTTTCGCAACTGCCAAAGCTTCTTTCGAAATATCTGCCAGGGTCACTCTGGCATCTTTAACTCGGCTGGCAACCGCCAAGCCGATACAACCAGAGCCGGTACAAAGATCAAGAATTCTGGGAGATTCCTTCAAAAACAGAGCCTGCTGGATGGCCAGCGCCGTCACCGCGCAGGTATCGTCCCTTGGAATAAGGACATTCCTATCAACGAACAACTTCAGGCCGTAAAATTCCCATTCCCCCAAAATATAAGCCAGGGGCTCTCCACTGAGAACCCGGTTTGTGGTCTCCTCCATGGTCCGGCACGCTTCCTCCGATGCATACATTTCCCGGTCGGAGAGGATTTGTTCCTGACTCTTTCCGGTTGCAAAGGAAAGCAAATTTCTTGCCAGAATTCCGGCTGTCTGGGCATCTTCTGTTTTCAGTAACGCTTTCCGGGCATCCAAGTAAAGCTGTGAGAGGGTCTTTACCACCGGTCTGTCCCCTCTTTCTCCGGTAGTACCGCTTCCACAGCAGCGATGCCGATCTCGATCATAGAATCGTCCGGCTCATTGGTGGTGAAGTTTTGCATCCACATACCCGGAGCAGTCAGAATTCTCGTAAGAGTATTATCATTTCGGCCCGCCCAGCGGTTGATCTCATAGGTAATGGACACCACCAGCGGCAGCAGCAAAAGCTTGATCGCCATCATCACAACCCGGTAAAGGACACCGCTGCTTATCTTCATCTGCAGCAGCCCGGGAAATACAGAGTGTAACAATGTGGATGCCACGGAGAACACAAGAATGGACACCACCATTACTACCAGCAGAAAGCTGGTTCCGCACCGGGGGTGCAGCCGGGTCTGCGCCCGGACATTCTCCACAGTTAGGGGTAATCCCGCTTCGTAGCAGCGTATGGTCTTATGCTCCGCGCCATGATAGGCAAAAATGCGTTTCATCTCCTTCATGCGGGAGACCAAAACCATATAGGCCATAAAAATGACGATCCGGATAATGCCCTCCAGCAGGTTTTGAAGCAGCGTGTTATGCACCCAATCGTAAAACAGACTGCCGATGATCATAGGGAGCAAGAAAAACAGGGCAATGGAAAGGCCAAGGCCAAGGAAAACGGAAATGCCTATAACTGCTTTCTGAAAGCCTTCATTTCCCAGCTTCTTTTCCAGCCATTGATCAAATTTGGAGGGTTCTTCAGCTGTTTCTTCATCCGGGGTCAGATCGGCAGAGCGCAGAAGCGCCTTAACGCCTGCCACCTGGGCATCGAAGAAATTTACACAGCCACGAACCAACGGCCAGGCAGCGAATGACTTCGGCGGACGAATTTTACGGGGGATCACTTCCGTTTCCACGCCGTTTTTGGTGCGGACAACAATGGCATCCTTCTCCGGGCCGCGCATCATAATTCCTTCGATCAGTGCTTGCCCACCAATGCTGGTTTTAAATTTTTCGCAGCATTTGTTCTTTTGCTTGTTGCTCATGACAGAGTCCTTTCTTATTGGGCGATAGGCAGCTGGATGGTGACCAATGTACCTCCGCCCTCAGCATTTTCCAGTTCCAGAGTGCCGTTCAGCATGGCGATGATCTCATCGCAAACAGCCAGGCCAATGCCTGTGCCCTGTGCCTTGGAGCTGCCTTTATAAAACTTTTTCTTTACCAGAGGAAGCTCATCTTCCGGGATCCCAGGGCCAAAATCGCGAACACGAATCACGATAAAGTCACCCTCGGCAGCCATGGAAGCTTCAATCCGCTTTCCCTCACCGCCATGCTTGGCGGCATTGTTTAGGATATTTAGAAATACCTGCCGAATTCGCTCCGGGTCGCAGGGTATTTCCGGAATGTCCTGCTCATTATCTAAATATTCCAAGGTTATGCCGTCCTGGGTCAGCCGGCTGGAATACATGTAGACCGTATCTTCAAACTCAGCCCGGATATCCGTCGGCTTAATATTCAGCGTCATCCGGTCATTCTGAATTCTGGTGAAATCCAGGAGATCCACCACCATTTCCGTCAACCGCTTGGTTTCCCGGGAGATAATCTTCATACCTCGGCGAGTTTCCCGATCCAGATTCTCGTAGGAAAGGAGCGTTTCGCTCCAACCGGTTATGGCGGTCAGTGGGGTTCTCAGCTCATGAGAAAGAGAAGATATAAAGTCTCTCTGAATTATTTCATTTCGGTTGATTTGGTCGGACATATCGTTAATGGTCTCCGCCAGTTCACCAATTTCATCATCGTATTGGGTCTCAATCTGAATTCCGTAACTGCCGGCTGCGATTCGTTTTGCCTTTTCCGTAATTTCATTCACCGGAATCAGGATGGAACGGACGTAGTAATTGCTGCTGAACACAACCACCAGCATTACAACTCCCAACATTCCCATAGCAAAAAGGAACACAACAAATACCTGCCAGTCCACCACTTTTGTAGATGTCACATAGCGCAGTACACCAATAACCTCACCGTTACTGTAAATCATGGCGCTGGATACGGCGATGATCCGTTCTCCGGTCTGTGGGTCAGTCCCCACGTAGGGCCGAATGCCCCGAATGGAAACCGCTTCGTCGATCTCCGGTGTTTTTGGTGCATCCACCGCTAAATTTCCGTAAGATGATGCAACCAAACGTCCCTTGGTGTCTATAAACTGGAGTTCCAGCTTATTCCGATCTTCATAATTATAGGCATAATGAATACAGGATTGGTAGAAATCCTTGTAACTCTGATTCATGTAATCCGTGAAAAAATCTGTGGTCGTCTTTGCGCGATAGGTTAAATCCGACTCAATTCCAGAGTAGTAATAGGCAGCAAACGCCACCGTAACTGCCAGCACGCAAATCATGCCCAATATAAATACGATGCCTACTGTATTGAGAAGCCAGCGTTTTTGCAGACCACCGATTTTTTTCATGGACACTTCCTCATTTCCGGGGTATCAGTTCCCCCACTTATAGCCAAAGCCCCAGACTGTGGTAATATAGCCGGGCGTTGTGGCATCATCTTCTACCTTAATACGTAATCTGCGAATATTTACATCCACGATCTTCAGCTCGCCCTCATATTCCCTGCCCCACACTGCAGACATAATATCCTCCCGGGACAGCGCCCGCCCGGGGTTCTGCATAAACAGCTTCAAAATCGCATACTCCACCTGGGTCAGACGGATACGGTTTCCGTTCTTCTCCAGGGTATGATTCCGGGTGTTCATAACAAAGGGACCCTGGGTTAAAAGTTCAGCATCCACCCGGATATCCCCTCCAAGTCTGCGGAACAAGGCATCGATCCGGGCAGTCAGCTCCGCAGGAGAGAATGGCTTGGTGACGTAATCGTCTGCGCCGGTCATAAGACCGGTAACCTTGTCCATTTCCTGTGCCCGGGCTGTCAGCATAATGACACCCATCTGCCTCGCCGTGGCGCGGATCCGCCGGCAGACCTCAAAACCGTCCATATCCGGCAGCATAATATCCAGGATCGCCACGCCGATGTCCGGATTCCGGGCAATCTGATCCAGTGCTTCCATGCCGCAGGCGGCCTCCACAGGCTCATAGCCGGCGCGTTTGAGGTTGATGACCACAAAACTGCGGATATTCACCTCGTCTTCGAGGATCAACACTTTCTTCATTCTTTTTCTCCTTTACATCTCTCCGGTGGACCACTGCACCTGGATAAAGCGGAACAGCTGCTGCAGCTG
>JAZOUU010000065.1:0-7433 GCA_045658365.1 Faecousia sp.
TAAATGATCGTTTATCTTACGAATGGCGTACACCAAAGCCTCCCTCTGACGAGGGAGGTGGCTTCGCCAAAGGCGAAGACGGAGGGAGAGAAACTACCCCTCAGTCACGCTGTTCGCGTGACAGCTCCCCTGACAAGGGGAGCCTTGGAGCTAAGCTAAACGATCATTTATATTACAATTAAACTTCAAAAAAGCTCTTAACGGTTGACATAACACCGCCAGATACCTTGCTGAGCGCCAAAAATGCGCCGCTGGGATCGTAGACCCGGTATGTACCGTCGTCCTTGGCGATGGAAAAGGAATTGCCGTTTTTGCACCGCAGAGTCTGCTTCTCCGTCAAGACGGCCGCCGGATACTGCAAAAACAGGGAATCCACCGGCCGCAGATAGACTTCCGGTGTCTCCGATTCCAGAAGCTGCAGCAGCGGTACGGCTTCTGCGATGGCGTATTCTCCGGCTGACACCCGGCGCAATGCCGCCATACAGCCGCCGCAGCCCAGGGCCTGGCCAATATCCTTGCATAAGGTGCGGATATACGTACCCTTGGAGCAGTGAACCCGAAGCCGGGCGGTATCTCCCGAAAATTCCAGGCATTCCAGCTCAAAAATTGTAATTTTTCTGGGCTGCCGCTCCACTTCCTTGCCCTTGCGGGCCAGATCATAGAGCTTTTGACCGTTGACCTTCAGGGCAGAATACATAGGAGGGATCTGCTGGATATTTCCCCGGAATCGGGGAAGCACCGAGAGAAATTCCTCTTTTGTCACAGAAACCTCTTTGGTTTCCAAAACTGCGCCGGTGATATCCTCTGTGTCGGTGGAAAGTCCCAGCCGCAGCGTGGCTTCGTAGATTTTTTCTGCGTGTTCAAAAAATTCCACACCCCGGGTGGCCCGACCCACAAACACCGGCAAAACCCCGGTGGCCATAGGGTCTAGCGTGCCGCCGTGACCGATGCGCCGGGTGTTAAATACCCGGCGAAGACGGGCAGTCACATCCTGGCTGGTCCAGCCCTCGGGCTTGTCCACGATCACGATGCCGTTCATTCCGCCATCTCCCATTCCAGCATGGCTTTGCCGATGGCAGCAATGGCGGCTTCCATGGACATTTTCACGCTGCAGCCCGCTGCGCCGGTATGACCGCCGCCGCCAAACTGCTCGCAGATGACAGCAGCATTGTATCCGGGCACGGCCCGGACAGAGGCTTTGATATGCTCTGCGTCGGTTTGCCGCAGCAGGGCAGACATTCTTACGCCCTCAATGGAGCGCAGGAAAGAGGAAATGTCGTTCATATCGTCTTCGCTGACACCGATGGATTCCTCCACTTCTTTGGGCAGGCCGCAGATGGCCAGTTTACCGTCTGCTAAAAACTGTACATGGTCGATGATCCATCCCTCCAGCCGCAATTTCGGCAGGGATTTGGTGTCGAAAAGCTTTTGATTCCAGCTGTAAACATCGGCGCCGGCAGCGGCGCAGTCACCGGCCACGTCGAAGGTATGGGCGGTGGTGTTGGAAAAACGGAAGCAGCCGGTGTCGGTGGAAACGCCCACATAAATGGCTTCTGCCATCTTTTCGTCCGGCTCTACCTCCATATCCAGCAGCAGCTCCCAGATGATCTCCGCACAGGCCGCGCTTTCGGAGTCCACATGCTCCCGTGGGGTGTATTCCCGGCCGGAGCCGTGGTGGTCGATCCGAAGATCGATGCTGTTTTTCAGACCGTCCCAGTCCCGGGGCAGCATATTATCCGCCGCCACATCCACCGCCACCAGCAGGTCGCCTTCCTCCGGTTCGGGCTTGGTCAAGCCTTCAAGCAGAGGGGCGTACAGCGGGGTTACATCGGGATTTGCCAAAATATGGGCGGTTTTGCCCAGACTCCGCAGGCCGCGGCACAGCCCCGCGGCAGAGCCGATGGTGTCGCCATCGGGCTTGCGGTGAGTCAAAATTACAAAATGATCCCGCGCCAGAAGCCAGTCGGCGCAGTCAATTCTCGTCAGCTCCGTCATCAGAGGACACCTCCAGAGAGTTGATCAGTTTCAAAAGCTTTGCGCCGTAGGTGATGCTGTCGTCCAGAGCCCATTGAAGCTCCGGGGTGTAGCGCAGCTTTAGATCGCTGGCAACCTCCCGGCGAAGATAACCGGCGGCAGATTTTAGGCCTTTCATGGCGTCGGCCGCCTTATTTTCCTCCAGAAAGCTGACATACACCTTGGCGTAGCGAAGATCCGGGGTGGTTTCCACCCGGGTGACGGAGATCATGGTATCGGCGACCCGGGGATCTTTCACGGTGCGCAGGGCATCGGAAAGGGATTTTTGAATTTCTTCGTTGATTCGGTTGATCCGATTGGATGCCATAGCGGTATCCTCCTGTTGTAGATTCTTTGGGGAATATAAATGATCGTTTAGCGCACGACTATGCCCTCCCCTTTGGGGAGGGGGGACCGCTTGCGGTGGGAGAGGGTTTAACCTCTTCCGGCACGCCTGTCGGCGTGCCACCTTCCCCAAGGGGGAAGGCTTTCCATGCATAAACGGTCATTTGCAGTGCCGGAAGGCAAAACACCGGCCTGCCGCAGCGGCGGCGGCCGGTGTTTGCGTATTATTGCTTAATTTCCTGCATGGCGAAGCATTCAAACAGGTCGCCTTCCTTGATATCGTTGAACTTAACGATGCTCATACCGCACTCGTAGCCGGCGGTGACTTCCTTCACAGCATCCTTAAACCGCTGCAGAGAGCCAACCTCGCCCTCATGAATGACGATATTGTCCCGGAGAATCCGAACCTGGGCATCCCGGGTGATCTTGCCGTCCTTGACCATACAGCCGCAGACCGTGCCCACAGCGGAGACCTTGTAGGTCTGGCGGACCTCGGCGTGACCGATGACCACTTCCTCGAATTTGGGGGCCAGCATGCCCTTCATGGCAGCTTCGATCTCGTCGATGGCATCGTAAATGACTCGGTAGAACCGCATATCCACCGCGGTTCTCTGGGCAGAGGCTTGAGCGCCGGCATCGGGACGGACGTTAAAGCCAACGATGATGGCGCCGGCAGTGGAGGCCAGCAGAATATCGCTTTCATTGATAGCGCCCACACCGGTGTGAATGACTCTCACCCGGACTTCCTCGTTGGAGATCTTTTCCAGAGATGCCTTCACAGCTTCGGCAGAGCCCTGAACGTCGGCCTTGACGATGAGGGACAGTTCCTTCATTTCGCCTTCCTGCATCCGGGCGAACAGATTGTCCAGCGTGACCTTCTGCATAGCGTTGGCGGCGGCATCCTTGGCAGCCTGCTTCCGCTGCTCTACCAGCTCGCGAGCCATACGCTCGTCGGTAACGGCATTGAATTCGTCGCCGGGGGCGGGAACTTCCGCAAGACCGGTGATCTCCACAGGGACGGAAGGACCGGCGGTTTTCACGGTGCGGCCCTTATCGTTGGTCATGACGCGGACACGGCCCACGGCGGTGCCTGCAATGAGGATATCGCCCTGATTCAGCGTGCCGTTTTGCACCAGCAGCGTGGCGATGGGACCCCGGTTCTTATCCAACCGGGCTTCAATGACTACGCCCTTGGCCCGGCGGTTGGGATTGGCCTTCAGCTCCTGCACCTCAGCGGTGAGGATGACCATTTCCAGCAGGTCGTCCAGACCTTGGCCTGTTTTGGCGGAGATGGGCACAATGACGGTGTCGCCGCCCCACTCTTCGGGGATCAGGTCATATTTCGTCAGCTGTTCCTTAATTTTATCCGGGTTTGCGGTGGGCTTATCCATCTTGTTAATGGCCACGATGATGGGCACATTGGCCGCCTTGGCATGGTTGATGGATTCTACCGTCTGGGGCATGATGCCGTCGTCGGCAGCCACCACCAGAATGGCAATGTCGGTAGATTTTGCGCCACGGGCCCGCATGGAGGTAAAGGCAGCGTGACCGGGGGTATCCAGGAAGGTCACCATGTTGCCGTTTACATCCACAGTATAAGCACCGATGTGCTGGGTGATACCGCCGGCTTCCCCTGCGGTGACAGAGGTTTTCCGGATGGCGTCCAGGGTAGAGGTCTTGCCGTGGTCAACGTGACCCATGACCACAACGACAGGAGCCCGGGTCTCCAGCTCTTCTGCGGTATCCTCGTGGTCGTCAATAATTCTCTCTTCGATGGTCACGGTGATTTCCTTTTCTACCTTGCAGCCCATTTCTGTGGCCACAAACTCAGCGGTATCGAAGTCGATGGTCTGGTTGATGCCAGCCATAACGCCGTTCTTCATCAAAAGCTTGATGACTTCGCCGGCGGTCTTCTTCATTCGGCTGGCCAGCTCGCCGACGGTGATCTCGTCGGGAATCTTTACTGTCAGCTGGGCTTTCCGGGCAACTTCCATCTGCAGACGGCGCAACTTTTCCTGCTCTTCGTTCCGGGACTTGTTGCCCTTGAACTTGTTGTTCTGCTGCTTGTTCTGCTGCTGGCCTTTTTTGCCGCCGATGCGCTGCTTGCCGCCCTGGAAATTCTGCACTCGCTCGGATACCAGATTATCCACATCGGCAAAGCGGTTGGCGTTGACCTGCACCGCGGAGGTATCGACAACACGGCGTTCACGCTTACGCTCAGGCTCAGCAGGCTTGACAGGCTTCTCCTGCTTGGGCTGCTGCTGAGGCTGGGGTTTATTTTCAGCCTTGGGAGCAGCAGGCTTATTCTCTGCCTTGGGCTGCTGCACGGGCTTTTCTTCCTTTACGGGCTCCGCCTTGGGCTGTGCCTTGGGAGCAGGCTGCACAGCAAACACCTGCTCGATAGACGCGATCTGGTGGGTGGCAGTCATGCGGTCAAAAACCACATTCAGCTCATCCTCCGTCAGCACCTGGGTATTGGACTTGGGTTTTTCAAAATATTGGGAGATGATCTCCACGATCTCCTTGGGCGCAACGCCGAAATCGGCCGCTACATCCTTCAAGCGATACTTCACTAAACTCATAAACGCACCTCCACGATCAATGCTTCTTCGTACCAACCCTCGGCTTGCCCACACGCTTGTTCTTCTGGTGGGCCTTTGCCTCCTGTTGGCGCTGCCGGACCCGCCGGGTTCGGCTTTCCAAAGCTTCTAATTCCTCACTGTATTTCTCCTGCTGGGGCAGCGCCTTCAAAAAGGCTAGTGCCATGGCAGGATCGGTAAACGCGGCAATGGCAAGGCTGGTTCTGCCGATGGCCATGCCCATGTCATCTTTGGTAAAGGGGATCTTCACGGCCACCTGGCTGGTACCTGCCACAAAACTCTTGGCCCGCCGCCAGGTATGATCCCCGGCATCGGCAGCTACTGCTACCAGGCAGGCTTTCCCCGCTCTGGCAGCGCCGCCCACCGGCTCTTCCCCCAGTTCAATGCGGCCGGCCTTCCGGGCCAGGGCCATGTAATTAAGAGCTTTATCCATGGCTGCCCTCCATTTCCTTCTCCAGGCGGTCATAGACCTCCTCGGGAATGGTGACCTCCAGACTCCGGTCCAGGGCCTTACTTTTCTGTGCTTTTTTCAAACACTCCAGATTGGGGCAGATGTAAGCGCCCCGGCCATTCAGTTTCCCGCTGAAGTCCAGGCTCACGGTACCGTCGGTACCCCGGACTACCCGGATCAGTTCCCGCTTTGCTCTGCGCTCACGGCAGCCCATACACTGCCGCATTGGGATCTTCTTTTGCATAAGCTACCCTCCTAAATATTCTGCGTCATTGCGAGGAGGGCAAAGCCCGACGTGGCAATCCCGTGGATGATAGACCACGGCAGCCAAATACGGGATCGCCACACCAGCGTGCGCGCTGGTTCGCGATGACGTGTATATCGTTACTCTTCGGCCTCTGCCTGGGAAGCGGACTTGATGTCCACCTTATAGCCGGTCAAACGTGCAGCCAGGCGGGCATTCTGGCCCTCCTTGCCGATTGCCAGGCTCAGCTGGTCATCGGGAACAATGACACGGCAGGCCTTCTGGCCGGGGATCTGGGTCACGGAGATCACATCCGCAGGGCTCAGTGCTGCCTTGACATACTCACAGGGATCTTCGCTCCAGACAACGATATCGATCTTCTCGCCGTGGAGCTCTTCCACAACGGCACCTACACGGCCGCCCCGGGGGCCGACACAGGCACCGACGGGATCCACACCCTCGGTGACGGCACGGACAGCCATCTTGCTGCGGGAGCCAGCCTCACGGGCGATGTTGCGCACTTCCACATCGCCGCTCTCGATTTCGGGGGTTTCCAGCTCGAACAGACGGCGGACCAGGTTGGGATGGGTACGGGAAACATGCACGAGAGGTCCGCGGTTGGCCTTATGGACTTCCAGAACATACACACGGATCAGATCGTTAGGCTGATAGCTCTCGCCGGGGATCTGCTCGCTGACCCGGAGAACCGCGTTGGATGCCTCGTTACCCTGACCCACACGGACAAAGATATCGCCGGTGGGGTCGATCCGCAGCACGGTGCCGGTGAGCAGTTCCTGTGCCTTGGAAGAATAGCTTTCATAGACCATGCCACGCTCTGCCTCGCGGATGCCCTGAATAACTACCTGCTTGGCAGTCTGGGCAGCGATGCGGCCGAACTTCTGGATGTCCACGGGGATGGTCACATTGTCACCGGCCTGCACATTGGGGTCAATGTTCTTGGCGGCATCGATATGGATCTCGATGGAATCATCCTCCACCTCTTCCACAGCGGTCTTGATCAGATGCATAAAAAGGCCCTTCTCGCTTAAGTCCACCACCACATTTTCAGCGGGCAGGTCACGGTGATCTTCCCGGTCCTTGCGGTATGCGTTGGTCAGGGCCTGCTTCAGCCGCTCGACCATGTAATCAACAGGGATGCCCTTGAGCTTTTCCAGGTCCCGCAGGCTGGCAAAGATCTCCGCACCGATATCCACCTTAGGTGCTTCCGGGGTCTTCTTGGCTCTAGTACCTCTAGCCATGATAATTTCCTCCTTCGCTTCTCGAAAAACGCCTCACATCACCGCTGTGTCTTTTGTCCCAACTGTGCGGTTTTCGCTCCTTGAAATACACAAAGTATGTCTGCGTAGCGAAAACCTTCATTTGCGGCAAAATCCTTCGTGGTGATAGCGAGTCTTATTCTCTCGAAGCTCATATTTTTTATTTTTAGTGTTGGTTTTATTTAAAATTCTACACGGAGCCGCACCAGTGCGACTTCGGATTTTTCAAAGGTAATGGTCTCCTTACCGGTTTCCAGGGTAACGCGGCCCTCTTCGTAGCCACGCAGGATGCCGGGCAGCTCCTTCAGGCCGTTTCTGGGCCGGTAGAGCTTGACCAGAATGGGGCTTCCCATGAACTTTTCAAAATCGGACGCCCGCTTCAAAGGACGCTCCAGACCGGCGGAGCACACTTCAAAGTGATAGCTTTCCGCAATGGGGTCTTTTTCATCCAGAATGGGGTCCATAGCCCGGTGGACCTTTTCGCAGTCTTCGATATCGATGCC
>JAZOUU010000066.1:0-4387 GCA_045658365.1 Faecousia sp.
GCATCGTATGTAAACATCATATCCTTAAAGGGGCTCCGGTCTGTGACTTCATAGCTGTACACGACCACCTCTTTGCCGGCAGCATTTTTTGCCGCCACGTTGATCGTATAGATCCAGACCTTGCCATCTTCCCGCTTTAACTGCCCATTGGTCACCGGGATCTTCAATTCCGTCTCCCGGGTTTCCTTGTGATCGCATTTTTCACGCTTACACTCCCGGGTCTCCTCGCCGGGCTTACCGGCCACCGGATTAGTCGTTACCTTCCAATCCTCAAGGTCATGTCCAAGAGCCGGGACTTTATTGTCTTGCTTGGTCTTTACAGGGCAATCCGTGTTACTGCAGGTATATTCGGTGTAGCCGTCTTCTGTGCAGGTAGGCATATAGGTATCACCCTTCACCCATTTATGACCCGTTGCAGACACTACATTCTGGTGATCAACCTCTGTACAACCGACGCGTTTGCACCGATATTCATCATAGCCGCTAACCTCACAGGAGACCTTTACAGATTTTACAAACTCCCAATCATGTCCCAGTGCTTCCTGGATATCCTCATGCTCGATTTTACCGCACCGGCTGCACTTGCGCTCTGTATAACCGATATCCGTACAATTCGGCGCTACCAATTTGCCTGCGCCAAAGGAATGTCCGAGGGCTTCTTTGGTTTCCATCTTGGTTTCTCCGCAGGCGCACTCATAGATGATATATCCTGTGGCTTCACAGGTAGCCTCCTGTTGCTCCCGTACGTTTACAAACGCATGCTCATGAGGAGGCATAGAGGGACTTGTGGTGGTATTCGTCGTTGGGTCTGTAGTAGGATTGGTGGTCGTTTCCGTTGAGGGCTCCGTCTGGGTTGACGGCTCGGTAGAGATAACCGGATCGGAATCATCCATCAGCGCGCTGAACAACGGTGAAACCTTTCCGATCACAATGGCCGCCATGACCACGGTCAAAACCAGCATAGCGCACATAATTATCAACACGATTCGTTTTGTCGTCATCGTAAAATCTCCTTTGTCGCTGCTTTTGACTATTATAACCCATCCGCCTCATAATTTCAAGCACTACATTTTCCTCCCCACCAACCACCGCTGTAGCTGTTACAATCATGAGCAATATGCCGATAGAATCGTAGGGGCGACCATTGGTCGTCCGCATAACCTATCTTCTTATTCGCTGAATAGAAACGGTACATCTTCTCCGTTTTCCTGTGCCTGCCCCAATCGTAAGATATATTGACCCGGCGTTGGTTTTCCTGACGGAAAATACTTGTCCCAAAGTGCCTTTGTTTCCGAATCAGACATGACCTTTTCCCAACTCCGGTCAATGATCTGTTGGATGATTTGCCTGACCATCCAGACAGGGCAGCCCCATTCTTCTGCCAGTGCCTGAAACACTCTCTGAACATTAAAAAAATCGTGCAAGTCCATGATTTCACCTCCCCGTTCAACTACCGTTCTCTAATTGTTGTATTCTATTTTAGATATCTATTATAGAATATTTTTTATTATATATTTTTCGGTTACAATATACAAGAGGGAAGGTGATTCGAGTGGAAAGATTTGTTGCGCGCAAGCCAGAAAAAGAAGTAATCTCTATGCGTATCCCTGCGGATACACTACAGATTTTAGACGACAAGGCCGCTAAGACTGGTATTAGCCGGAACGAACTCATTAACCAAATGATTCTATTTGCCCTAGCGAATATGGAAGAACCTGCAAAAGAATAATTGCCACCGCCTCAAGCGTAGCCAAAAGAGTGCGGTGGCTTTCTCATTTCTTTCAGACTGCAAAAAGACCTCCCGGCGTAAAAGCCAGGAGGTCTAAAAATATGCCATTTGTAGGGTTTTAATGGTAAACCCTTACTTCAGGCTTTCCTCAACAGCAACAGCCACGGAAACGGTCATACCGACCATGGGGTTGTTACCTGCGCCCAGGAAGCCCATCATTTCCACGTGGGCAGGGACGGAGGAAGAACCGGCAAACTGAGCATCACCGTGCATACGGCCCATGGTATCGGTCAGGCCGTAGGAAGCGGGGCCTGCTGCCATGTTGTCGGGGTGCAGGGTACGGCCCGTGCCGCCACCGGAGGCAACGGAGAAGTACTTCTTGCCCTGCTCAATGCACTCTTTCTTGTAAGTGCCGGCAACAGGGTGCTGGAACCGGGTGGGGTTGGTGGAGTTACCAGTGATGGAAACATCCACGCCCTCGTGGTGCATGATAGCAACACCTTCGCGAACATCGTCGCAGCCGTAGCAGTTAACGGCAGCCCGCTCGCCCTTGGAGTAAGCGATCTTGTTGACGATGGTCAGCTCGCCGGTGTAATAGTCAAACTTGGTCTGCACATAAGTGAAGCCGTTGATCCGGGAGATGATCTGAGCAGCATCCTTGCCCAGGCCGTTCAGGATAACCCGCAGAGGCTCTTTCCGGGCCTTATTGGCGGAGCGGGCAATGCCGATTGCGCCTTCAGCAGCGGCAAAGGACTCATGGCCTGCCAGGAATGCAAAGCACTTGGTCTCATCCCGCAGCAGCATAGCGCCCAGATTGCCGTGACCCAGACCGACCTTCCGATCCTCAGCCACAGAGCCGGGGATGCAGAAAGCCTGCAGGCCGATACCGATAGCCTCAGCAGCTTCGGCGGCGTTCTTCACGCCCTTCTTGATGGCGATGGCAGCGCCTACGCAGTAGGCCCAGGCCACGTCTTCGAATGCGATGGGCTGAATGCCCTTAACGATCTCGTAAGGATCGAAGCCCTTGGCGACGCATAGCTCGCGGCAAGCCTCCACGGACTCCAGACCGTACTGAGCGAGGACACCATTGATCTTGTCGATTTTTCTTTCGTAACCTTCAAACAAAGCCATAGTCTTGTCCTCCTCTTATTCGTGCCGGGGATCGATGTACTTGGCGGCATCCGCAAAGCGGCCGTAGGAACCCTTGGCCTTCTTCAGCGCCTCGTTAGCATCGTCACCCTTCTTGATGAAGTCCATCATCTTGCCCAGATTGATGAACTCGTAACCGGTAATCAGGTTGTCCTCATCCAGAGCGATGCGGGTCACGTAACCCTCAGCCATCTCCAGATAACGGGGGCCCTTGGCCTTGGTGGCAAACATGGTACCCACCTGGCTGCGCAGACCCTTGCCCAGGTCTTCCAGGGAAGCGCCCACAGCGAGGCCGCCCACAGAGAAAGCGGACTGGCTGCGGCCGTAAACGATCTGCAGGAACAGCTCGCGCATAGCGGTGTTGATAGCATCGCACACCAGATCGGTGTTCAGCGCTTCCAGCAGAGTCTTGCCGATGAGGATTTCGGAAGCCATTGCGGCAGAATGGGTCATGCCGGAGCAGCCCAGAGTTTCCACCAGAGCTTCCTCAATGATGCCCTCCTTCACATTCAGGGTCAGCTTGCAGCAGCCCTGCTGAGGAGCGCACCAGCCGATGCCGTGGGTAAATCCACTGACATCCTTAATTTCCTTGACCTGAACCCACTTGCCCTCTTCGGGAATGGGAGCGGGGCCGTGATAAGCGCCCTTGGCCACGGAGCACATATGTTGTACTTCGCTACTATAAATCATGGCAAATTTCCT
The DNA here is from genome assembly GCA_045658365.1 of Faecousia sp. Classification (GTDB taxonomy): domain Bacteria; phylum Bacillota; class Clostridia; order Oscillospirales; family Oscillospiraceae; genus Faecousia. Next base: position 3,581 of record JAZOUU010000066.1, read on the forward strand.
TTCTTTCAAAAGACGGGATCGCCGTCTTTGGATTTACTTCTTTGAAAAACCGAGATTTTCCGCATACATTATACATGGAGAACATAAAAATGTCAATCTGCAGCAGGGAAATTTACGGAGATTTAAACAGCATTTTTCAAGTTCGTTTTTAACAAAGTTTTCCAACATATTTTGCATTTTGGGTGTCATACTATTTCTGATCTCAAAAAAAGGAGGAGTTATCATGAACTGCAACGCCAACAAGTGCATTGAATGCACCGTTCAGCAGTGCGCCTATCACTGCGACACCGAAAACTACTGTTCTCTGGATCGTATTCTTGTAGGCACCCACGAGGCCAACCCCACCGTTGACCAGTGCACCGACTGCAAGTCCTTCCGCAAGAAGTAATTTGTCCTCTGCGGCGGCATCTGCCGCCGCTTTTCTTTTCCATACTTGACGAATTTGCAAATAGTCTTTATGATAGAAGAAAACAATTTTATCCATTTTTATTTAAAATTCGTTCGTCATACGTACACATTTATTTCACATTCCAACATTATGCTTGTATTATCAAAGATCAAGGGAGGAAGCCCATGGATATTTACGAAAATAACGACCTCGGTCTAACACCCGAAACTTCCGAACAACCTTCGCCGGAACCTGCGGAGGTTCCCCTGCCCATACCGACTTCTCCCTTGGCCGAGACCCAGGAGGAAGTGATCCCCCAGGAGTGCGAATCTTCCTGCGAGAAGCCCATGGAAACGATTGAAAAGCCCCCAAAAAAGCGCGGTAAAAAGGTTTGGAAAATCCTTCTTCCTTGCCTTTTG
>JAZOUU010000067.1:0-5202 GCA_045658365.1 Faecousia sp.
GGGCTGTACAGCACCGGAAAATCTTACAAGCAGCTCCCCGGGGAGGGACTGGAGCAGGTGGTAGTGTGTCTTCTGAATCCCAACCGGGTTGCCCATGTATTGGGCTGCCGGGATACGGCGGTGGCACTGGCAAAACGGTGGGGAGCGGATGAAACCGATGCTGCCAGAGCAGCGCTCCTCCATGACATCACCAAGGCCCTTCCGCCGGAACATCAATTGACATTGGTGGAAGAGTATGGTAAAATTTTAGACGATTTTTCCAGGGAGAACCCAAAAGTGCTTCATGCATATACCGGAAGTCTGGTAGCGGAGCGGATTTTTGGAGAAAAGCAGCAGGTTGTGCAGGCAGTTTGCTGGCACACCACCGGCAGGCCCAATATGAGCCTGCTGGAGAAAATTATTTATGTAGCAGATTATATCGAGCCGAACCGGGATTTTCCTGCTGTGGAGCGCCTGCGCCGGCTGGCATTTACAGATTTGGACGAGGCGGTGCGGCAGGGATTGGAACTGACCATTGCCATGCTCAGAAAGCAAGGCAGCAAGGTCAGCCCTGTGGGAGAAGAATCCCTTGCCTGGTTAAACGGCAAAAGAAAGGACGAACAATCATGTTGACAGCAAAAGAAGTGGCTTATGAAGTGACCAAGGCGCTGGATGCCAAGAAGGGCCTAAATATCAGCCTGTTGAGAATCGATAAGGTATCCAGCCTTGCGGATTATTTTTTGATTTGTACCGGCACTTCCAACACTCACGTAAAGACTTTGTGCGACCATGCTGAGTATACCATGGAACAGCTGGGAGAGCCCATGCTGGGGAGAGAAGGGCATCGGGGCAATTCCTGGGAGCTGCTGGACTTTGGCTCTGTGGTTGTCCATGTGTTCACGGAAGAGGCTCGGGAGTTTTACTCTCTGGAACGTCTGTGGGCAGATGCTGAAAATGTGGATTTAAAGGAAATTATCATCGAAGAATCGATGTAAAAGAGGTGTTTTTCGTTATGAATTACGAACACAGTCAGGTAGAAGCCAAATGGCAGAAATATTGGGAGGAGAACAATACCTTCCATACGGATGTTTGGGATTTTTCCAAACCTAAATATTACGTTCTGGATATGTTCCCTTACCCCTCCGGCGTGGGTCTGCATGCAGGCCATCCCGAGGGCTATACCGCTACGGATATCATGTCCCGGATGAAGCGGATGCAGGGTTATAACGTGCTGCATCCCATGGGTTATGACTCCTTTGGCCTGCCGGCAGAGCAGTATGCGGTGGATACCGGCAACCATCCCAACGGGTTTACCCAGAAGAATATTGAGACTTTCTCCAAACAGCTGAAAGAACTGGGCTTTGACTATGACTGGAGTAAGGTCATTGCCACCTCCGACCCCGACTTCTATAAGTGGACCCAGTGGATTTTCAAGAAGCTGTGGGAAGCGGGCTACGCCAAGCGGGTGGAAATGCCCGTGAACTGGTGCGAGGCGCTGGGCACGGTGCTTGCCAATGACGAGGTCATTGACGGCAAGTCCGAGCGGGGCGGCTATCCTGTTGTGAAGAAAATGATGATGCAGTGGGTCATTGACCAGCCTGCCTTTGCGGAAAAGCTGCTGGAGGGACTGGAGGAAATTGATTGGCCCGAATCCACCAAAGAGATCCAGCGCAACTGGATCGGAAAGTCCACCGGTGTGGAAGTGGACTTTAAGCTGGTGGGCGGCGGAGAATTCTCCATCTACACCACCTGTATCGAGACCATTTACGGCATCACCTTCATGGTGCTGGCGCCCGACGGTAAGATTACCCAGAGCCTGCTGGATCGGGTGGAAAACCGGGAAGAGGTGGATGCGTACATCGCAGAAGCCGCCAAGAAGAGCGAGATCGACCGAACTGATGCCAGCAAGACCAAGACCGGCTGCCGGCTTCAGGGCGTTTACGCCATCAATCCTGTCAACGGCAAAGAAGTGCCTGTGTTCATCGGTGATTTTGTGCTGGGCAACTACGGTACCGGCGCGGTTATGGCCGTTCCCAGCCACGACCAGCGTGACTTTGAGTACGCTGTTGCTCACAATATCCCCATGATTCAGGTCATCGAGGGCAGAGATGTCAGCGAGTCTGCCTTTGAAAAGCAGGACTACCTGGGCAAGGGCTGCAGGCTGGTCAACTCTGAGGAGTTCACCGGTCTGACTGTGGAAGAGGCGAAGGAAGCCATCACCAGCAAGCTGGAAAAGATGAATGTTGCCCGGCGGAAGAACAACTACCACTTCCGGGAATGGATCTTTGCCCGTCAGCGCTACTGGGGCGAGCCGGTTCCCTGTGTGTATACCGAGGACGGCAAGACTGTGTTCCTGCCGGATGGGGAGCTGCCGTTGATCCTGCCGGAGCTGGAGGATTATAAGGGTAAGGGCGGTAAGGCACCCCTTGAAAATGCCGAGGAATGGAAGCACTATGACCAAAACGGCATCAAGGGTATGCGTGAAACTTCCACCATGCCCGGATCTGCCGGTTCTTCCTGGTATTTTATGCGCTATATTGACCCCAAGAACGAGAAAGCATTTTGCGATCCCAAGCTGCTGGAGCACTGGATGCCTGTGGACCTGTACATCGGCGGTCCGGAGCACGCGGTCGGTCACTTGATCTATTCCCGTATCTGGAACCGGTTCCTGTACGATCAGGGGCTGGCGCCTACCAAAGAACCCTTTAAGAAATTGGTTCACCAGGGTATGATTTTGGGCGAAAACGGCATCAAGATGGGCAAGCGGTTCCCGGAATTTGTGGTCAATCCCAGTGATATCGTTCGGGAATACGGCGCGGATACTCTGCGGCTTTACGAGATGTTCATGGGCCCCCTGGAGGTTTCCAAGCCCTGGTCTGCCACCGGTGTTGCCGGCGCCAAGAAATTTATCAACCGGGTATGGAATTTCTTTACCGAGCCGGCTAACATTACTGAGAATAACGATGACAAGCTGACCAAGATCTATCACCAGACCGTTAAGAAGGTTACCAATGACTTTGAGGCTCTGGGTTTCAACACCGCCATTGCTCAGATGATGGTCTTCGTCAACGAGGTCTATAAGAACGGTACTTGTCCCAGAGAGTATGCCGAGGGCTTTATCAAGATGATTTCCTGCATCGTTCCCCATGTGGGCGAGGAGATCTGGCAGATTTTGGGCCATGACACCACCATCGCTTATGAATCCTGGCCTACTTACTCGGAAGAGAAGTGCAAGGATTCCCAGGTTACCATCGCTGTGCAGATTAATGGCAAGATGCGTGGTACCGTTGAGATGGATGCCGATCTGGATAACGATACCGTGGTTCAGAATGTTTTGGCCAATGAAAAGATCGCAGCCTTCCTGCAGAAGAACGGTGGCAGCATTATCAAGACCATTGTGGTAAAGAATAAGCTTGTTAACCTGATCGTGAAGTAATTTTTTGGAGAAATCCATCAAAACCTTGAATTCTTTCTTGACATTTGGGAGAACACTGCTTATAATAGACAAAGCCAGTTTAGTGGCCCTGAAAGCATCCTGGATACAGCCGGATGCCATCGGAGGGAGGGAAAACCATGTCTGAAATTCGCGTTAAGGAAAACGAATCTTTGGAGAACGCCCTGCGCCGTTTTAAGCGGAGCTGCGCCAAGGAGGGTGTCATTGCTGAAGTGAAGAAGCGCGAGCACTATGTCAGCCCCAGCCTGAAGCGTAAGCAGAAGTCTGAAGCTGCCCGTAAGAACAAGAGAAAGTTCTATTAATCCCTCTTATTATGTGCAAACGACCCCACAGGTTTTACCTGTGGGGTTTTGTTTTTATAATTCTTTTAATTCCTGGTGCAGACCGATAACCGCGGATACACCCATGTCCAATGCTTCCATTGCCAGTGCCGATAAATCCTCTCCGGTACGCATCATGGTAAACACGGCTTTTTCCGCTGAAAGGTCTATTCTGTAATGACAATGCAGACGCCGGTCTGTATGCGGTAGCAGTACATCAGTTCCTTGTAACGCCTGAAAGGAACTGCCCTCTTGCGTAACGGTAATCCGACTATGTACCGGAGACACCTCCAAATAGATATCTTGTCCGCTCCACGGCTTCAAATATGTCTGTAGCAGCATATTAACAGGGGGAGGCGGCAGGAACACAGGACAGTGCAAACATTTGGCATACTCTTTCGTAGCGACAACAGGACAGGGGAGTGCCTGCAGAATTTCTTTTGCCATTCTTTCGGCCTCTGCCGTCTTCTCATTCTGAAAATCCAGCAATACACCCTTGACAGAAAACCGCCTCACGATTTCCTGCAGCTGTTTAACTACCAATTGTTCGTCATGCCCGTTAGGGGGCATACTGTCATCGAGCAACAGTAAACTGTCTGGGGGCAGGGCAGTGGGCAGATTGATAAGACCCTTGCCATAGGGCGAAAAACGGCAGGAAAGATAGGCAGTCTTGCCGGACGGATTTTCCGTCAGTTCCTGCCTTGTTTTGGCAAGAAAGATATGGGAAAACATAGACAAACCCCTCCTTCTGTGGTACAATACCGGTGTATTCTATGAAAGGGGTTTGTTGGATATGCCTTTTCCGTTGTTTCCTACGGTGATCACCGAATCTATCACCGATTTGAATGCAGAAATTCTGCAGCAAATGGGCGTCAAACTGCTGATGCTGGACTTTGACAACACCATCGTACCTTATACCACCAATACCCCCACGGAAGAAATGCACACATGGCTGAAGATGATGGCTGCATCACCGGTTCAGCTATGCGTGGTGTCCAACAGTAAAAGAGACCGGGTAAAGGTCTTCTGCAAGACCTACGGACTGGACTGCATCACTCACGCAAGAAAACCCTTTTCCAAGGGCATCAAGGCCTGTCTTGCCAAATATGACTTACCGCCGGAAAGTTGTGCACTGGCAGGCGACCAGATCTACACCGATGTGCTGGGTGCCGGTTGTGCAGGGGTAAAATCTATATTGATCAAAGCCATTGATAATCACAACTTTTGGTTAAAGGCACGGCATGTGCTGGAACTGCCATGGATCTTTATGGCAGGAAACAGGAGGTTACACCATGAAAAATCTTGAAAAATATTTGTCGCTTTTAAATAATGATGTGAACGGTTTGTTGCTGACCAGCCGTTACACCCGCCATTACGGTGCGGAGTATGATATCGCTGAGGGCGTTGCCGTTGTTGCCGCCAAGGGTTGCCGCTACTTTACCGACAGCC
>JAZOUU010000068.1:0-3351 GCA_045658365.1 Faecousia sp.
TGATGGGCGAACAGGTAGAACCCCGGAAAGAATGGATCGAGCATAACGCAAAGTATGCCATTAACATTGATATCTGAGGAGGTGACGTATTTTGGCAAAGCATAATCGTGATTATAAGCCGGAGGATATTTTATTCCCGGATCAGGCAATTACGGAGTCCAACCTGGTGGAGGAAATGGAAAAATCCTACATTGAGTACGCCATGAGCGTCATCGTTGGCCGGGCTCTGCCGGACGTTCGGGACGGCTTGAAGCCGGTACACCGTCGGATTCTGTATACTATGTATGAAAGCGGTCTGACCTCCGACAAGCCCTTTAAAAAGTCCGCAACCTGCGTGGGTGATGTGTTGGGTAAGTACCATCCCCATGGCGACGCATCTGTGTACGATGCCATGGTTCGTTTGGCGCAGAATTTCTCCATGCGCTATATGCTGGTGGACGGCCACGGCAACTTCGGTTCTGTGGACGGCGACCCCCCGGCAGCTTACCGTTATACCGAAGCCCGCATGAGCAAGCTCTCCAACGAGATGCTCCGGGATATCGACAAGGATACCGTCAACTGGGATCCCAACTTTGACGAATCCCGGAAAGAACCCCGGGTACTTCCCAGCCGGTTTCCCAATCTGCTGATCAACGGTTCTTCGGGTATTGCCGTTGGTATGGCCACCAACATTCCGCCCCACAATCTGACGGAAGTCATCAATGCCTGCGTGGCTGTGCTGGATGACCCGGAGATTTCCATGGTGGATTTGATGGAGCATATTTCCGGCCCGGATTTCCCCACCGGCGGTATTATCATGGGCCGCAGCGGCATCCGGGCAGCCTATGCCACCGGCCGGGGCAAGGTGGTTGTCCGCGCCCGGACAGAATTTGAGGAATTCAATAAGGACAGAGTCCGGATCATTGTTACCGAGCTGCCCTATCAGGTCAATAAGCGCCAGCTGATCAAAACCATTGCCGAGCAGGTAAAGGACAAGCGGCTGGAAGGTGTTTCCGACCTCCGGGACGAGACCGACCGGAACGGTATGCGTATCGTTATCGAGCTGAAAAAGGATACCAATCCCCAGGTGGTGCTGAACAACCTGTTTAAGCAGACAGCGCTGCAATCCTCCTTCGGCATCATCATGCTGGCGCTGGTGGACGATCAGAAACAGCCGAAAATTCTGTCCCTGCGGCAGATTTTGGACGAATATCTGACCTTCCAGATGGAAGTCCTGACCCGCAGGACCCAGTTCGATCTGAAAAAAGCGCAAGAACGGGCCCATCTGTTGGAGGGTCTGCTGATCGCTCAGGACAATATCGATGAAGTGATCCGGATCATCCGCTCCGCCTACGACGATGCCAAGGAAAAGCTGTGCCAGCGGTTCGGTTTGGACGATGTGCAGGCCCAGGCCATTCTTGATATGCGCTTGAAGGCGCTCCAGGGTCTTGACCGGGAAAAGCTCCAGGCAGAGTATGATGAACTGCAGGAGAAGATCCGCTATTATGTGGAACTTCTGGAGAATCCTGAGAAGCTGAAGGGCGTCCTCCGGGAAGAGCTGATTGCCATTCGGGACAAGTTCGGCGACGAACGGAAGACCGAGATCCAGGATATCGAGGACGAAATTGACATCGAGGACTTGATCGAGGAGGAAACCTGCGCCTTTACCCTGTCTAATCAGGGCTATATCAAGCGGATGCCCGTGGACACCTACCGGACTCAGAGCCGGGGTGGTCGGGGTGTCAACGCCCAGAATCTGAAGGAAGAGGACTATGTCAAGTCCATCAACGTGGCCTCCACCCACGATCATATGCTGTTCTTCACGGATAAGGGTCGGGTGCATCACCGCAAGGGCTACCAGATCCCGGAAGCAAGCAGAACCGCAAGAGGTACTGCCATTGTCAATGTCCTGCCCTTGGAGCAGGGCGAAAGCGTCACCGCTATGGTGGTGACCCGGGAGTTTAACGAAAACGAATTCCTGATGATGTGCACCAGAAAGGGCACCGTCAAGCGGATCCCCTTCATTGCCCTGAAGACCAACCGCAAGGGCGGTATCCGGGCCATCACATTAGATGAAGACGATCAGCTGGTGAATGTGATCCGCACCGAGGGCGATGACAACATTATCCTGGCCACCGCCGAGGGTATGGCCATCTGCTTTAATGAAAGAGACGTACGTCCCATGGGACGGGATGCCGCCGGTGTGAGAGGCATCTCTTTGTCCGAGGGCGACTGCGTCATCGGTGCGGAAAAGGCCGAGGCCGGTAAGACCCTGCTGACGGTCACCGTCAACGGCTATGGTAAGCGCACCGAGCTTTCCGAGTATCTGCGCACCGGCCCCGATGGGGAAAAGGTGGCCCAGAACCGGGGCGGCAAGGGCCTGAAGAACTACAACATCACCCCCAAGACCGGTAAGATTGCCGGCTGCCGTGTGGTGGCGGAAAATGATGACGTGATGGTCATCGAAAATGGCGGTGTCATCATCCGGATTCCCGCATCTTCCGTAAACATCTACAAGCGGGATGTCCAGGGTGTCATCGTCATGCGCATCGAAGAGGGCAACGAAGTGGTGTCCATTGAACGGGTGGACGGCGAAGAGCCAGCCGAGGTTACCCAATGAAAACCGTGACCCTTTACACCGACGGGGCTTGCTCCGGCAACCCCGGCCCCGGTGGCTGGGGGGCGATTCTGGAATTTAACGGGGTGGAAAAGGAACTGTCTGGCGGAGAGCCCAGCACTACCAACAACCGGATGGAGCTGACGGCGGTGATTCGGGGGCTGGAAGCCCTGAAAGAGCCCTGTGTCGTGGAGCTGTATTCCGATTCCAAGTATGTCATCGATGCTCTTGAAAAGGGCTGGGCCCTGGGCTGGCAGAAGAAAAATTGGGTAAAATCCGATAAAAAGCCGGCGCTGAACCCGGATCTGTGGGAAAAACTGCTGAAACTGGCGGAAACCCACCAACTCCGCTACCATTGGGTCAAGGGACATGCGGAGAATCCTAAAAATAACCGCTGCGATCAGCTGGCGGTGAGTGAGTGGAAGAAAATCAAGGGGGAATAGGGATGTATCTGTCCATCGGCAACGATTTTTCCCTCCGGGATTCCGCCATCATTGGCATTTTTGACATGGACAACACCACCGTTTCTCCAAAAACCCGGGATTTTTTGGCCGCGGCGGAGAAAAACGGACAGGTTGTCCCCTGTGATGATTTGCCGAAAGCCTATGTGCTGACGGCGGAATACGGCCTGCACCGGGTGTACCTCACCTCCCTGAACGCATCCACCTTGGAAAAACGAATGAAATAGGACAAAGGGGCTGTTGCAAAAACCGCAACAGCCCCCTTTTTGTCATGAATCGCTAAATGATCGTTTA
>JAZOUU010000069.1:0-3020 GCA_045658365.1 Faecousia sp.
CAGAGCGCCTTTGCGGATTGCAAAATTCGCATTATGCCCGACGTCCATGCAGGCATGGGCTGTACCATTGGTACAACGATGACCATTACGGATAAGATCGTCCCCGGTATGGTGGGCGTGGATATTGGTTGTGGTATGGAAACGGTGCGCATTGCCCAGAAGGAAATCGACTTTGCACGCTTGGACGAAATTATACACAAATACATCCCCTGCGGTCGCGAGGTGCGCAAGCAGCTCCACAAGCTAAACGATCAGATCGATCTGACTCAGCTGCGCTGCAGCCCCTATGTGAACCTGAGCCGTGCCCAGCGAAGCATCGGCACGCTGGGTGGTGGTAACCACTTCATCGAGGTCGATCGTGGTGAGAATGGCGATCTTTTTATCGTTGTTCACTCCGGTTCCCGTCATATCGGTAACGAGGTTGCCAAGTACTACCAAGACGAAGGCCGCAAGGCTTTCTGGGGTGGCGCACGTCACCAAGTCGATGCAGCTGTTGCCGAACTCAAGGCTCAGGGCCGTTTTCAAGAGATTCAAGAGACTATCAATCGCCTGCGTAAGGAGCATGAAATTGTACTGCCCAAGGACCTGGCTTATGTAGAAGGCCGTCTCTTTGATGACTATATCCACGATATGAAGATCATTCAGCACTTTGCGACTCTAAACCGCAAGGCGATGATGGATGTGATCCTTGTGGGTATGCGACTGACTGCTGTGGAACAGTTTACTACCATCCACAACTACATCGACACTGACAACATGATCCTGCGTAAGGGCGCGGTAGCGGCCTATGCCGGTCAGAAACTGCTGATACCCATCAATATGCGTGATGGCAGCTTGATCTGCATCGGTAAGGGCAACCCCGACTGGAACTGCTCTGCGCCTCATGGTGCAGGCAGACTCATGAGCCGTAAGGAAGCATTTAAGCGGCTGAGCCTGGAGGAGTATCGCAAGGAGATGGAGGGTATCTACACCACTTGCGTAGACCGTACCACTCTGGATGAGGCGCCTATGGCCTACAAGGGCATGGATGAGATCATCTCTCACATTGGCCCCACCGTCGACATTGTGGAGCGTATCACTCCCGTCTACAATTTCAAGGCGGCTGAATAACTTTTAACCACAAGTTGAATGACAAACCCGAAAAACTATGATATAGTACTTACAGAAACCAAGAACAACTACTTTTACAGAAAGGAACTCGCATCATGAATGTCATTACTTCTGCTTGTATGTATATGGGCGAACGAGAGACTATCTTCCATTTTGAGGAATATAGCTTTGCGAAGCATGCTCACTTTCAGGATAAGCAAAAGTTTCGGACCGGCATGAAGACCCAGGAATGATCTCCTGGCATCATCCTATCTGAATTATTGAAAGCCGCTTGTCTTGAGTGAGACAGGCGGCTTTTTGCGTCCACTTACGGTCAAATAATTCAGAATAGGAGGTGTTTGAGATATGAACATTCCAACAGTTGATTTGGCACTGACCGGTGCCAACATAGTAAATTTACGGAAGGCTGCAGGCCTGTCCGTTCATGACCTGCAAATGGTCTTCGGTTTTAATTCCCCACAGGCAATTTACAAGTGGCAGAACGGAGCAACGCTTCCAACTGTCGATAATCTGATCGTTCTTGCAGCACTCTTCGATGTGCTGATCGATGATATTCTTGTAACAACGCATTCCTGAGGCAGGGAGGTAACTCCCTGCAAATCTGGTCCGTTCGTCTAAATGGTCAGGACACAGCCCTTTCAAGGCTGTAATGCTCGGTTCGAGCCCGGCACGGATCACCACTATAATGGGATATGGCCAAGCGGTCAAGGCTCCGGACTTTGACACCGGCATCGTTGGTTCGAGTCCAGCTATCCCAGCCATGATACGGTACTCAAGTGGCTTAAGAGGACAGCCTGCAAATCTGTTAGTCGCCGGTTCGAATCCGGCCCGTATCTCCACATGGCGCCTTCGTCTAATGGATAGGACGCCAGCCTCTCAAGCTGGAAATGCGGGTTCAATTCCCGCAGGCGTCACCATCATCAATATTGGGGTGTAGCCAAGCGGTAAGGCAGCGGTCTCTGACACCGCGATTCGTTGGTTCGAATCCAACTGCCCCAGCCATATATGAATGTAGCTCAATCGGATAGAGCAACTGATTTCTAATCAGTCGGTTAGGGGTTCGACTCCCTTCATTCATACCACGGAATCGTAGCTCAGTTGGTAGAGCGCCAGACTGAAAATCTGGGCGTCGCTGGTTCAAGCCCGGCCGATTCCACCACTATGTGGATGTAGCTCAGAAGGATAGAGTAGCTGCCTACGAAGCAGTTGGTCGGGAGTTCGAATCTCTCCATCCACACCATATGGGTCAGTCGCCTAGCGGCAATGGCAGCGCACTGTAAATGCGCCGGATTATCCTACGTTGGTTCGAGTCCAACCTGGCCCACCAAATGCAAGTCGCCGGTATTCCTCAAGAGTATCGGCGACATCGATTTTGTAAGTATAATGGCAGTTATACTTACAACGGGGTTTATACTTACAAAACAAATACGAAAAAGCGAACCGCCGCGTATGAATAGAGTATAAAATGTTTGGAAAACGCCGGAAATTTATTGAAATAACAGACTTGTTGTGATACAATGTACTCACAGAAACAAATGTTGCGCCCAGGCTTTCGATCCGACAGAAGTGCACCTGTCGTTTGACGCACCCGGGTGGGTAGCGGAATCGTTACGGACTTAGCGTGGATAAGCGGTCCTTAATGGTGCAAGCCAATAGAATATAAACCGGAAGGTTGTTTTGTTTTAGGCCTCGGTAGGGATTATCCCACCGAGTAACTAAGACATTGCACCTTCCGGTATTTTTTTGTAATTAGGAGGATCATCCATGAAAAATAAGAAGAAAAGAAAGGGAGTTACCAACTACGCACCCCGTTGCCCCTACTGTGGCAGCACCACTGTATACCGCAGTGCAACCGGCATCTACCAAGAAAACGATGATGACGTGATGCTTTATGTGTGTAAGAACTATCC
>JAZOUU010000070.1:0-4907 GCA_045658365.1 Faecousia sp.
CTCAGCAGGACGATGTCCGTCCGGTTTCCAATAGGCTGCGCATTCCAGCCATTGCCGTAAGGATCCTTGTCCAGCCCTTCCGGCCACACCATGATGCATACCTTCTCTGCCAGCACCGCGTAATCGAACAGAATCCGAAAATCCCTGCCGCCGTGATGCAGCACGAAATCCACCCGGGTATTTCCCACATCCACGATGCCGTCCTTTGTGATCTCCCAGAAAGTGGCCTCCTTCGGCGGTCTCCCCCGCTCCGGGTAGGTGTAGAAGCCACCCTCAAAGACTTGCCGGTAGCCGGTGCCGGAGAAATAATGGGCGTATACCGCGCCCTCGATGTCCACCATGGTCACATATTCCAGCATCGGCTCAGAAGGCTGTGTGATCTCACTGGGTCCTGTGGTTTCCGCCGTCAGCGGGGGTTTGGGGCCCAAGGTGCTCTCCGGCGGTTTTTCTGGGGTCTCAATTTTGAACACCTTCAAAAACGCTTTCTCCACGCTTTCTGCAAATTCCCGGACATTTTGGCTGATCTCCTGCCCCAGCTGCTGAAAATCCCCCACTTCCGCGGCAACGGTACCGACAGACAACGCAAGGATCAGCACCGCCGCCACAAGGACGATCAGCTTCCTGCGAAACGGGATCACGGTTCGCTTCTCCTCGCGCGCCAGCAGATCATCGTCCACCATTCCGATGGCATCCAACAATTTATCAGCATTCATGCGTATCCCTCCTCCTGCAGATAGGCCTTCAATTTCTTTCGGGTTCTGTGGAGCATGGATTTGGCTTTGCTGTTGGTGATTTGGAACCTCTCCTGGATCTGCGTCAGGTCTGCCAGCTCAAAATAGCGCATCAAAAACACATTCCGCTGTATGTAGGGCAGGGTGCGCAGAAAGGCACTGATGCCCCGGGCCAAATCTCTCGCTTCCACCTCTTTTACAGGATCCGATCCGCAGGGAATACAATCTCCCAGTTCCTCCAGCGCCACCGTTACTGTGCTGCCGCCACGCTTGTCCGCGGTCTGAGCGCGCCAACGGTCAATGGAGATTCGCCGGGTCAGCTTTCCCAAAAAGGTTGAAAGGATCGCAGGGCGTTGGGGTGGGATGGCGTTCCACGCCGCCAGATAGGTATCGTTGACACATTCCCGGGCATCCTCCCTGTCTGAAAGGATCCGCCCGGATATGCCCATACAATAACTATCGTATTTGTTCTGGGTCTGCAAAATGGCTTCTTCCGATCTGGACCAATAAAGCGCTACGATCTGATCATCTTCCATTGGATCACCTCCTGTACCTATCTACTCGTAAAAACAGAGATCCGGTTGCATCTTTTTTCGATACTGCAAAAGAAACCGCCTCATCCGGAGGCGGGTCCTGTTTTTTTACAGTTTGGAGAAGCCGTAGCAGTTGACCAGCGCATCCAATCTTCTTCCCTGCTTACAGTAGGGGCAGTCCCGGGAATCGAAGCTTTCATAATCCGGCAGATCATTTATGCTGTACACCGACCGCACCGGGTATCCCAGCACTTCGTCCACCGCCCGGTAAATGGCCGCCACACCGGCCACCCGTCCGCCATAATAACCCACCGCTTCAATACTGCGCTTGGCAGTATATCCGGTGGTGACGGAAGCCATGAGAATCAAAACATGCTTATCCCGAATCATGCCCTGCACATTGTCCCGGAACACGATTTGGGAATTGGTGTTATACTCCGGCTCCAAAACATAAATGGTCTGGTGCTGGTTAATGGTGCAAAAGCCGGTTTTCGTCAGCTCCTCCGCAACAAAGGCGCCCAGCACCGCTGTTCCGTCCAAGCACAAAATGGTATCCACAGGGGTGTTATTAATAAAGTGCGCTACCAGCTCGCGAGCGCTGTCCTTGGCCTCGCTGACCCGGGTCTTCTGGTATGTAATATCAATGTAATAATTGATATGGCTGTGATTGGTAGCAAAGTGCCCCCGGGCAACCCGCAAGGGAGCTTTTCCGTACTGAATGGGCAGTTCTTTCAATTCGATCATATAATAACCTCCAAAATTTGGAATAAAAAAGAAAAGCGTTTTTACGATCCGGCAGAAGCGTTTTCGCCGGATGCATAAAAAACGCTTTTTTTCATTATACCCTACGAAGCGGTAAAATGGCAAGAAAAAAGTTTTCGTTATCTCATCCAAAAATTAGAGGCTGTTATTGTTGATTTTGCCGAAGACGCAGATCCTGCTCCTGCCGCAAAAATTGGTGAGCAATGACTTTGCAGATCTCTCCCCGATGGATCATTTCGTGAATTTGCGAAAAAGTGACCCACTTGGCATCATCGGTTTCTCCCGGCTGCAAAGTGATTTCCGTCCGCTGCATTTGCCGTTTTAAACAGTAAAAATGATAATGAAGATGGGCATCCCGGTCTGCGCTCAAAAACTCAAATTCCTCGGGTTTAGCCGAGATTCCAGTCTCCTCAAACAGTTCCCGGGCAATGGCCGGCCTGCTCTGCTCCCCTGCCCGGACTGCGCCGCCGGAATTTTCCCAAGTACCTGCAAAACTTTTTTGGGGTGCCCGGCGGGTCATGAGAATATTTCCGCAGCCGTCATACACCCACACGCAGACCACCAGACCGTACTCGCCCTTTTTCCAGGGCGCGCCCCGGCGATGCACTCTGCCCGTGAGGTTGCCTTCGGCATCATATATATCGTTAAATTCCATGGCTTACCTTCTTCCCACATGCATTTGTACAAGGACAAAACTGAAATGCCCCGCCCTATATAATATTAGTCCAGCGTTTCCGCCTTATCGTGATAGGCGCTCTGGAGCGGGCTGTCCGTTTCTGCTTCGCTCTGGTATCGTTCTACCACCTTGGATGCCAAATCCACCGGCAGCAGAGTACCCGCACCGGCAACACAACCACCGGGACAGGCCATGCCCTCCAAAAGGTAGCCGTCATACTTACCGGCTTTGGCCATGGTCATGAGCTTCCGGCACTCCCGGAGCCCCTCTGCCCGGGCGGTCTTGACCTCAGTTTCCGGTGCAGTTTCCCGGAGCAGTTTCTCCACCGCGCCGGCAACACCGCCGGCCACCGCAAAGCCTCTGCCCGCAGCCGTGCCCTCATTCAGATCGTACATGGGCTCGATGGTTTCAAAATTGATCTCCTTCGCCTCGAACATGCCCTGCAGTTCTTCAAAGGTCAATACAAAGTCCACATCGGAGCGGATGGTCTCCCGAATGGCCTCCAGCTTTTTCGCCGCGCAAGGGCCTACAAAAACCACCTTGCAGTCGGGATGTTGCTTTTTCATCAGCCGGGCGGTATAGACCATGGGGGTCAGGGTCATGGAGATATTCTTTGCCTCGCCCGGGAACAGTTTATAAATCATGGAATGCCATGCCGGGCAGCAGGAAGTTGCCATGTACTTTTGCTCCTTGGGCACTTTCTCCAAAAAGTCCTTGGCTTCCTCGATGGTGCACATATCCGCGCCCACCGCCACCTCAACGATCCGGGAAAAGCCCAACTGTTTCATGGCAGCAATAAACTTACCGGGGGTGGAATGTTTGCCGAACTGACCGATAAAGGCCGGCGCTACAATGGCGATGACCTTATCTCCCTGCAGAATGGACTGGATGGTCTGGAAGATCTGCCCCTTATCCACAATGGCGCCAAAGGGACAGCTGACCAGGCATTGACCGCAGGCAACGCACTTATCCTGATTGATCACCGCTCTGCCCTGTTCGTCGGATTCAATGGCATCCATGCCGCAGGCGGCAGCGCAGGGTCGCTGCAGATGCACAATGGCATTGTAAGGGCAGGCCTTGGCGCACTTGCCACAGCGGATACATTTATCCAGATCGATGTAAGAACGGTTGTTGCGGAACGAAATAGCGTCCTTGGGGCACACCTTCTGACAGGATGCGGCCAGGCAGTTCTGACAGTAATTGCTGACCTTATACTGATTGGTGGGACAGCTGTGGCAGGCATAGGGAATGATATTGACCAGCGGCGGCTCATAATAAGCCTCCGCCACCGCCGCGGCATCCATACCATCGGTCATTAAGCTCCGGGTCTGCACCGGACGGACGCCCAAGCCCATGGCAAGCCGCACCCGTTCGCCGGCAATGGCCCGCTCCAAAAACACCGATTCCCGGTGCAATGGCTGGTCGCCGGGGACAATAATATAAGGTAAGTCTTCTGCATTGGAGTAGTCGCCGCCGTTATAGGCCATTCTGGCAACTTCCGTAAAGACTTTTTTTCTGATATCTGTAATTAATGAAGGAATTCCGCGCATAGATCTTCTCCTTATCTCATCAAATTACGTTCTCCGCAGTGCTTTTCTCAGCACCGGCACAATCAGCAGTGCCAGGCTTCCACCAATCAGCGCTGTAAACAGCTGCATAAAACCGAAACTGGCCGGCAGAGCCAGAAGCATGGGCTGTTTCAGCAGTTTTTGCGCCAACAGCGCATCCGCCGCCACACCGCAAATCACCCAATTGACCAGGGAATACAGCACCGCAAACTTGGCAATTGCCGCCGCCAGCAGGCCGCAGATCTTTTGAATCCATTTGCCTTTGCAGCAGAAATGAAGCAAAATCACAAACACACTGTTGCCAATCATAATCGCAGGCACTGTCACCGGGTTAGGGGCAATACCAAGTATAAATGCAAAAATCGGTGACAGCAGCGCAACGGTCAATCCCCCGGGCAGTCCCACCATGAGCGCCGTGATTGCCAGCACACCATTGACACAGCTGCCGGTAAGCCACTGCCCGCCGGCCTTGGTTGCCCATTGCAGGGTGATTAACAGTGCCAGCATAACCGCCGTTTCTGTCATCCAAAGAATTTTCTTTTTCATAAAGTACCTCTTGCTAAGTTTCATCCGCCCTATTATATTGCCAAATGGGTCATCCGTCAAGTAACCGGATGTTAATGGAAGATAGTGTCTG
>JAZOUU010000071.1:0-3833 GCA_045658365.1 Faecousia sp.
GCACGCATTATTTGAATTTGATCTTCTATTAACTTGATATGTACGTATTTTCTCTTTTGCATAACAATACCCCCCAATGTAGTTATTATCCTACATCAGGGGGCTTTTTGTCTATTGTCCAGTTTTACTGGTTCAGTTCAAAGCACAGCCGGACTTTTATTTCTGTATCAGTTTTAATTTTTCTTCCCGGGATAGGGCTTTGATGGCCAGTTCCCGCTTCAGCGCCGCGCCCTTACTTAAGCATTCTTCCTCGTAAACCAGCTCCAGCGGGCCTCTGCCCCGGGTGTATTTTGCACCCCTTCCGGACTGATGGGCTTTCAGCCGGCGCTGGACATCCGTAGTCACACCGGTATAAAGCGTTCCGTCTGCGCACCGAAGGATATACACCGACCAAACCTTTTCCACGTCAGTTCCCTGCGCCATTTCTCTTCAGCAGGTTATACTTGATATCCCACAGCTTTTGGCTCAAGTCCACATAATAGGTATGGGGATTGTCGAACCGTTTGACCTCATCCCAAAGGCTGTCCACCTGCTCCATGCAGTACTGGCGGATCTCCTGCAGACTGGGGCAGTTATACACCAGTTCGCCATTTTCGAAAACGGGAACCTGCAGTTCTTTCGCAGTGAAATTATACACCGTTTTGGTCTTCCAGGTGGCCTCCGGGTCAAAAATCTCCAGGTCCTTCGTGTCGTCCACAGTTTCATCATAGACGCACAGATAGTCCGCGATGGCCTTTCCGGTATCATTGCCGAAGAAACGGTAAAGCTTCTTAAAATGGGGGTTGGTGATCTTGCCCACATTCTCGGAAATCTTGATTTTCGGCTGTACCGTGCCATCGTCACGCTCCACGGCGGCCAGCTTATACACACCGCCGAACACCGGTTCGCTTCGAGCAGTGATCAGCCGTTCACCTACGCCAAACATATCGATCTTTGCGCCCTGCCGCAGCAGATCCTGAATAATATATTCGTCCAGAGAATTGGAGACGGAGATCTTACACTCTGTCCAGCCGGCCTCGTCCAGCATTTTTCTGGCTTTTTGCGTCAAATAGGCCATATCACCGGAGTCCAGGCGGATTCCGCATTTGGTAATTCCCTTGGGCTTCAGCACCTCGTTAAAAGCGCGAATAGCGTTGGGAATGCCGGACTTCAGGGTGTTGTAGGTGTCCACCAACAAAGTGGCATTGTTTGGGTACATTTCGCAGTAGGCTTTGAAGGCTTCGTACTCCGTGTCAAACATCTGCACCCACGCGTGAGCCATGGTACCGCCGGCATAAACGCCGTAGAGTTGGTCGGAAATGGTGCAAGCTGTGCCGTTACAGCCGCCGATGTAGGCCGCCCGGGCGCCCAAAATCGCCGCGTCTGCGCCCTGTGCCCGACGGGAACCGAATTCCAGCACAGTTCTGCCCTGGGCGGCCCGCACCACCCGGTTTGCCTTGGTAGCGATCAAACTCTGATGGTTCACCGACAGCAGTAGAAAGGTTTCAATGAGCTGGGCCTGAATGGCGGGGGCCCGAACCGTAATAATGGGCTCCTTGGGAAACACCGGTGTTCCCTCGGGCACTGCCCAGATATCCCCGGTGAACTTAAAATCCGCTAAATATTCCAAAAAACCGTCGGAAAACAGATTTCTGCCACGGAGATATTCGATATCCTCCTTGCTAAAATGCAGATCCTTGATATACTCGATAATCTGCTGCAGACCTGCCGCAATGGCAAAGCCGCCGCCATCGGGGCAACGGCGGAAAAACAGGTCAAAGTAGCAGATCTGATCCTTATAGCCCTTTTCAAAATAGCCGTTACCCATAGTCAGTTCATAGAAATCGCAAAGCATCGTCAAATTCAGTTTTTCGCTGGTTGCCATCATTGACACTCCTATCTGTAACATTGTGGCTATATTATAAGCCTTCTAATAATAAATAGCAACCGTTTTTTGTTGACACTAAGGAATTTCTGGTATATATTGACACAAGAAAGGTAGTGAAATGTATGAACCTAAGCATTGGTATGAAGGGTACTGCCTCCACCCTGGCAGAACGTGAGGACACCGCTCTGGAAGTTGGCTCCGGGGCTTTGCTGGTCTATGCCACACCCTGCATGGTAGCGTTGATGGAAGGCGCTGCCTGCGAGGCCATCGCACCGGGACTGGAGGAAGGTGAAACCTCCGTGGGCATCGAGCTGAACATCCGGCACACCGCCGCAACGCCGGTGGGCATGGAGGTTCGTGCTGATGCGGAGCTTACCGCAGTGGATGGCAAGATCTTGACCTTTGAGATCCACGCCTTTGATGAATCCGGTGAGATCGGCAGCGGCACCCACAAGCGGGCCGTGGTTAACGCCCAGCGTTTCCTGGACAAAACCTATTCCAAGCTCTGAAAAAACAACGGCAGCCATGGCTGCCGTTGTTTTTTGATTGTTGTATATGCACAAAAAGGAAGATATAATTTTGTAAGATATCACAAAGTGATATTCGTTGTCATTTATTGGGGAATATGTTAAAATATAGGTGTAAGCAGTATAGGTACGGACGTAACGCGAATTCTGTCTGAAAAGGAGGCATATTATGAAAAAGAAGCTGATATGTATCGTTTTGTGCCTTTGTATCTTGATATCCTTGCTGTTAGGCGCTTGTGCATCCGCCGAGCCATCGGCATTGGGGCAAACTACTTTCAATACAATTCCCGGTGAAGAAGTAAATGCCACAGAATCTTCGTCTGCCCCCGGCACAGAGAATCCCCCTAAGAGTGAAAAGTATGTTCCCTGGAACGGGGAGGAAGATTTTAACACCTTGTATGCAACAGCCTCAGAGGAAAAACAGAAGGAACTGGATGCTTTTAAGAAAACGAATGAAGATTATTTTTTCCGTGAAAGGGAGATTAAAACAATCATAGGCCTGTTGCCTGATAACGCAACCAGAATTACATTAGAGCAGGCAAAGGAGATTATTCAGAGGCACGATGCTGTGCTCTACGGATTTGGTAGTGAATATGTGAAAGGAATCGCAAATGATTTTAATGCGATTCACGGTTATCCTGACTACGTTGTGAGCTACTCAAACCAGGTCAGTCATATAGAGTATCGTCTGGAGGGGCATTCATCCAGCCAGAGTCATATAATAGTTTTAGGTCTCAGTAGTGGGAAAGTACATTATATTAACTCAAAAACGGGTGAGAGTGAAATGATTGCATCCTTTGAAAGCTATGTTGACAGGAAACCGCCTCTGGAAAAGGAATGGACTTGGAATGATTGGGATAAATACTACGAAATGGCAACCCCGACGCAAAAAGAGAAACTGGATGCTTTGAAAGCCGAAGAACCGAATACTCATAGAGTACAACCCAGAAAAGTGTTTATTATCATGGGAATCTTACCGGAGGATAGCCCCCGTGCAACCCTGGAACAGGTTAAAACAATTTTGGAGGAGATGAAGCAGACCACATACGAAAGCCCGAGAATGCAGTATCTGGATTTTCAGAAGCGTATGAATGAAGTGTGTGGTTACTACGATTATGATCCAGTTGTGAATGATCTGCTTTCCGCCGGCATTCGATATTATTTGAATGACGAGGGTACCGAACGAATCTGGTACCGCTACAATAGTCGTGTTGAGTATCATAACGAGGAAACCGGTGTTAAGGAAGTGCTGGTAGATTTTAAAGTAGTAGAATAATAAAACATGCGCTGCAGGCCTCGGCCTGCAGCGCAAATTTCTATCCATTTTGGATTGTTGTATGTGCACAAATTTCGCCTAAAAAGTTTGGGAAATATCACGAAGTGATTTTTCTTTTCATTTGTCGTAAAATATGGTAAAATATGGGTGAGAGCAAACTGAT
>JAZOUU010000072.1:0-27026 GCA_045658365.1 Faecousia sp.
TTTCACAGGCAGAAACCGTCTCTGCATCCCAAATACTGGACTGCACTTCGCCAATGTGAGCGCAGCCCATCATCAGCATGCTCAGACGGGACTGACCGATACCGCCGCCAATGGTCAGGGGCAGTTCTCCCCTTAGGAGCATGGAATGGAAGGGCAGATTTCTTCTGTCGTCACAACCGGAAATTCTCAGCTGTTCGTCTAGTGCCTGGGCATCCACCCGAATTCCCATGGAGGAAATTTCCAGGGCTCTGCCCAGCACCTCATCCCAGAAGAAAATATCACAGTTTAAGCTCCAGTCATCATAGTCCGGTGCACGGCCGTCGTGGGGCTTTCCGGAACGGAGCTTATGACCGATCTGCATAATGCAGGCGGTGGGATGCTCCTTTGTGTAGGCCTTTTCCCGTTCCGAACCGGTCAGATCCGGATACATGTCCTCCAGCTCCTGGGTGGTGATAAAGGAAACCTCCCGGGACAGTTCTACCCGAAGCTGAGGATAACGGACATGAAGCCGGTCATTGGTATTGCAAATCGCGTTGACGATGGCCTTTACAATCAGTTTTAAGTAATCCAGGTTCCGATTCTCTTTTGTGATAACCTTTTCCCAGTCCCACTGATCCACATAGATGGAATGGATATTATCCAGGGTCTCATCCCTGCGAATGGCGTTCATATCCGTGTACAGGCCGTTTCCTACGCTGAAGCCGTAGCGCTTCAGTGCCAGACGCTTCCACTTTGCCAGAGAATGAACAACCTGCGCATCCGCTCCCACCGCGGGGACATCAAAGGAAACCGGGCGTTCGTAGCCGTTTAAGTTATCATTCAAGCCGGATTCCTGGGTGACAAACAGAGGTGCAGATACCCGCTTCAGATTCAGCGCCCCGGAAAACTCATTTTGAAAGGTATTCTTTATGTAGGCAATGGCTCGCTGGGTGTCATAGGCATCCAGCACCGGGCGGTAACCCTCCGGAATATACGTCTGACTCATACGCAGGTCTCCTCTCAGAAATATGTTCTCATTGTACTCATTTTCCGAAAAAAATCAAGTGGAATGATGCCATTTTACGGAAAGGCAGAAAAAAGCAGGTGCGGGAATCCCACACCTGCTTAAAATTTTACTGTTTAATCGGCCTTTTTGGAGAATATCTTGTTGATCAATGCGGTTGCCAAAATAATGACACCGATAATTACAAAAATCACCAGCATGCCGATACCCATGTGCTTCAGGTTATCTACAAAAGCCATAGGGTTAAATTCCAAATTGGCGGTAACATCTGTCAGAAAATTCATACGATTAACCTCCCATCAGTTTGGCGGCAATGTTCAGGATAATGCCGCCGGCGATAACAGAAGCGATCTGGCCGGAAACGTTGACACCGATGGAATGCATCAGCAGGAAGTTTTGAGGATCTTCCTTCAGCGCCATTTTATGGACGATACGGCCGGACATGGGGAATGCAGAAATACCGGCAGCGCCGATCATAGGATTGATCTTCTTCTTGGAGAACAGGTTCAGGAACTTAGCGAACAGCACACCGCCGGCGGTGTCCACAATAAAGGCGATAAGGCCAAGACCCATGATCAGCAGAGTATCCACCTGCAGGAACTTTTCTGCGGTCATGTTAAATGCCACAGAAATGCCCAGGAAGATGGTGATGAGGTTTGCCAGCACATTCTGCGCGGTATCGGAAAGGCTGTCCAACACGCCACACTCACGGATCAAATTACCAAACATCAGGAAGCCGATCAGCGCAGTAGCCTGAGGAATGATGGCGGACACCACAACCGTGATGATGATGGGGAACATGATCCGGGTCAGCTTGGATACATTTTTCTGCTCGTAGGGCATGCGGATCTTCCGCTCTTTCTTGGTGGTCAGCAGCTTGATGACCGGGGGCTGAATGACCGGAACCAGAGCCATGTAAGAGTAGGCAGCAACAGTGATCGCGCCCACATACTGAGAACCCAGCTTGTTGGCTACGGCAATGGAGGTAGGGCCGTCCGCCGCGCCGATAATGGCAATGGAGAAGAAATCCCGGAAATCAGGAAAGAACATACTGGCCATACACAAAGTGAAGAAGATACCGAACTGTGCGGCTGCGCCGAAGAGCATCAGCTTAGGATTAGTCAGCAGGGGGCCAAAATCGATCATGGCGCCAATGCCGATGAACAGCAGCAGGGGGAACAGCTCGTTGGAGATACCGGCATGATACAGCTCCTGAATAGGGCCTACCAGTGCATCGGAGAAAGGAATGTTAACCAAAATTGTGCCAAAGCCCATGGGCAGGAGCAAAGAAGGCTCCATCTCCTTGGCAATGGCCAGGTAAATCAGCAGGCATCCCAGCAGGATCATGATGACATGCCCCACCTCAAACGCCTGCAGATTCGTGTAAAGAATATCCATATTTACAAAAACCTCCGTATGTAATTTAAAATTGTATGCTCTGGAATTGTAGCACGAAAATGCGTCAAATGCAACTGTAAATTCAACAATTCGCGCTGTTTCTTTTCTTTTGATTCACAAGCGGAAACACTTGATTTTTCAAATCCCGGCTGATATAATGAGGTAGCCGTTCTGGAGATGTACCCAAGTGGCTGAAGGGTGCGGATTCGAAATCCGCTAGGCGCCGCAAGGCGTGCGGGGGTTCAAATCCCTCCATCTCCGCCAATAAAAACGCCGCCTCCGGGCGGCTTTTTTATTGGCGGAGATGGAGATAGGATTTGAAAGGACGGCCCGACCGAAGGAAGGGTAAACAAGTGTCCGGTGGACACTTGTTTAGTCCGTGGGAAAATCCATAGCCTTATGAACGCACCCAGTGTGGGTGTGGGCATAAGGCTATTATTCTTTGCAGAAAAGCATAGTAGAAGCAATATCCAAAGTGTACCCTACCAACAAAAGACCCACTCTCCACAGGGCGGTGGATCTTTTCGAGTTTTTTATGATTCCATTAACTTTTTATGAAAGTCATTGACACAAGATAGGGTGGCCGATATAATGCGCCAGTACATTGTTTGCAAGCAAGACTCTCTAAGGATGGAAATACTATGTTGTGGTTAGATACAATCAATTTGGCAACCGGCTTTTTCTTAACACTGTGCTATGCATATCAAGTGTTTTATATACTCTACGCCCTTGTGGTGAAACCAAAAAAATTCCCCACAGTAAAACAAACCCGGCGTTACGCGGTGATGATTTCCGCCCGGAATGAGGCCCTGGTCATTGCCCAACTGATCCGAAGTATTCGGGAGAACGACTATCCTGCCTCGTTGGTGGATATTCACGTTGTGGCGGATAATTGCACAGACAACACCGCAGATATTTGCAGACGGGCCGGCGCTTATGTGGTGGAGCGGTTTAACGAAGAGCAAAAAGGCAAAGGCTACGCCCTCAATCACCTGTATAAGCAAATCGTGGCCAAACGCGGCAGCGATTACTACGACGGCTACTTTGTCTTTGATGCCGACAATCTTCTGGATAAGCGCTACATTACCGAAATGGACAAGTGCTTTGCCCAAGGGCATCGGGTGATCACCAGCTATCGCAACTCCAAGAATTACGGCACCAACTGGATCTCCTCCGGGTATGCCCTTTGGTTTTTGCGGGAGGCTGCCTATCTGAACAACCCCCGGTTTATGCTCCATACCAGCTGCGCCATTTCCGGTACAGGATTCCTGCTGCATAAGGATATCTTAAAGTCGCAAGGCGGCTGGAAGCATTATCTGCTGACAGAAGATATTGAATTTAGTGTGGATAATATCGCAAAGGGTGAGAAAATCGCCTATTGCCACTGGGCAATGATTTATGATGAGCAGCCTGTCACCATTGGTCAGTCCTGGACCCAGCGGCTGCGCTGGTCCAAGGGATTTCTGCAGGTGATGCGCAATTACAGTCCAAAATTGCTGAAAAACATGCCGCGCAAGGGGTTCTCCTGCTTTGATATCCTCATGACCATTGCCCCCGCCTTTTTCCTGACGGTGACCAATTTACTGATCAACCTTGGCGCATTTCTTTACAGCTTGATTTGGGAGCCTGCTGCCACCGGTCAGATTTTTGCCGGAAATCTTCAAATGCTGCTCAGCGTCTATTTTCTGCTGTTTGCGGTGGGTTTGATCACCATGATCACGGAAGGCAAAAATATCCACTGCTCCTCCCGTAAAAAGGTTCTTTCTATATTTACATTTCCTTTCTTTATGCTTACCTATATTCCCATCTCGATTCACTCCCTGTTCTCCCATGTGGAATGGAAACCCATTACCCACTCGGTATCCATCCATTTGGACGATTTGGATCAGGCAAGCGCATAAAAAAGCCGCCCAATGGGCGGCTTTTCTTTTATTTTTCTTTCTTGCGAGCAAGTTCCAAAAGCTCCGGCATTTTCTCCATGATCTTCTCATAATTACCGGGCATGTGGGGCTTCAAGCACCGGGAACAATCCTTGATCCCCTCCGGTGTGTAGGTAAAGCTGCCTCCACATCGGTCGCCTAGCGCGTACAAGGGGCAGTAGCAAAACAGGCAATTAAACATCTCCGGATCGCTGCCGGCATGGCAGGGAAAATATTCACATTCCCTGTTTTGAACGTAGGTATAATGCTTCATAATTCCTCCCCGGGGCATCTTGCAAACCCGAACAATTCTGATATAATGACGTTAACGAGAAAACAGATTCCAAGGATAGGTTTCCGGAGGATTCTTGGAAAAATCCATACTCTGCCCCGTTTGGGGATGGGCAAAGGCAAGGCGGTAAGACCACAGGGCGATATGGCAGTCATCTGCCGGCTCTGCATACTTCCGCTCCCCTACCAGCGGCATCCCGCGACTGGAAAACTGAACCCGGATTTGATGGGTTCTTCCGGTCTGAAGCTGAATTCTCTGTTTGCTCATGCCGGCGACGGTTTCTACGGTCTGATAATGTAAAACCGCCTCCTGCACACCTTTTCCAGGATTTTGCGTCACCATAGTCATTTTCCTGGCCTTGTCCCGGATCAGCAAATCCCGCATCGTGCCTTCAGGAGATTCCGGCGCGCCGTGAACCACCGCCAAATATTCCTTTTGAAACGTCCCTTCCCGAATTTGACGGGAAAGCTCGGATGCAGCTTTTGCATTCCGCGCCAGCACCATCAGTCCGCTGACCGCGCGATCCAGCCGGTGTACCGTCCGCAGATCCGCGGTGGGATTTTGCAAAAACTGGCGCAGCTGCTCCGGCAAGCCGCCGGGTTCATCGGTAGACAGCACTTTGGGCGGCTTGATGCATACCAAAATATCCGGATCTTCATAAATAATTTCCATTCGCTCACACACCTTCCCCTCGATTTTATCAAAGCAAAAGAAAGATTTCAAGAGGTGCTTTCATGAAAATTGTCATTCTCGACGGTCACGCTATCAACCCCGGCGATTTAAGCTGGGACTGTTTTCGCGCCTTTGGTGAGGTAAGCTATTTCGACCGCACAGAAACCGAAGAAGATACCATCGCCCGGATCAGCGATGCCCAAATTATCATTCTGAACAAAACAGCCATCACCGAATCCGTGCTGGCCGCCTGTCCTAGCATTCAATTAATTTGTATTCTTGCCACGGGCTACAATGTAGTTGACTGCAAAGCTGCCGCCAAGAGGGGAATCCCCGTGTGCAATGTCCCCGGCTATGGCACCGATGCAGTGGCCCAATTCACCTTTGCGCTGCTGCTTGAGCTGTGCCATCACATAGGGCATCACTCCCGGGTTGTCCACGAAGGGAAATGGAGCCGTTGCCCCGACTTTTGCTTCTGGGACACGCCCCAGATGGAGCTGGCCGGCAAAACCATGGGTATCATCGGCTACGGCAGTATCGGAAAGGCCGTGGGAAACATTGCCCGAGCCTTTGGCATGAAGGTGATTGCATATAATCGCACCAACCGGGGCGGTGAAGAATATGTCACACTGGAGGAGCTGCTCCGGCAGTCGGACGTAGTTTCCCTCCACTGTCCCCTGTTCCCGGAAACAAAGGGCATTATCAACGCAGACACCATAGCCCAGATGAAAGACGGCGCAATATTGCTGAACACCGCCAGAGGGCCGCTGATTGACGAGGCTGCCGTTGCCGATGCGCTGCGTCAGGGCAAGCTCCGGGGCATGGCGGCAGATGTGGCAGCCCAGGAGCCGATCCCTGGGGATTCTCCTCTGCTGAACGCGCCAAACTGCATTCTCACACCCCACATTGCCTGGGCGCCTCTGGAAGCCCGACAGCGAGTGTTTGACCGGGCGGTGGAAAATATCCAGGCCTTTCTGGACGGACACCCCATTCATGTTGTTAACTGAACATAAAAACGCTCCTGCCGAAGCAGGAGCGTTTTTCTTAGGCGTTCACCAATTCTTTCAAAATGGGGGCAAGGTCGGTTTGCTCCCAAGGTCTGTCCGCCACACCGAAATGTCCCATAGCCGCAGTGGGGGCATAGATGGGACGGCGAAGCTGCAGCTTGTTGATAATTCCAGCAGGAGTCATATCGCAGGTTTTCCGCAGCAGCTCGGTCATTTTCTCATCGGACACCACACCGGTGCCATAGCTGTCCACCCGTAGGGAAACCGGCTCTGCCACGCCAATGGCGTAGGCAAGCTGCACCTGCACCTGGGTAGCCAGACCAGCGGCAACCAGATTCTTGGCCATATACCGGGCCATGTAAGCCGCAGAGCGATCCACCTTAGTGGGGTCTTTGCCGGAGAAAGCGCCGCCGCCGTGGGAGAAGTAGCCGCCATAGGTATCCACGATGATTTTCCGTCCGGTCAGGCCGGTATCGCCGTTGGGGCCGCCTATGACGAAATTGCCGGTGGGATTGATATGGATATGGGGCACATTGGCAATGTCAAAGCCATACTTTTCAAGCACCGGAGCGATGACGCCTTCACGAATGTAGCGCCGCAGCTCACCAATTTCAAAATCGGCGCTGTGCATGATAGATACCACCACAGTATCCACACCGATGACGTTATTATTCTCGTCATATTCCACGGAAACCTGGGTCTTTCCGTCGGGCCGCAGCAGGTCGTTGGAGTGGACGCACTCCGTCAGCCGGTTAGAAAGTGCCCGGGAAAGGGCCACCGGCAGGGGCATCAGTTCCGGGGTCTGGATGCAGGCGCCGCCGAACATCATACCCTGGTCGCCTGCGCCGCCCACGGCATCGTTGGTGCCCAGAGCGATATCCGCGGACTGGGTGTGAATCCGGCACTGAATTTCCACAGTATCGGCATCGAAACCGTCGCCGGGATAAACATAGCCAATGGCGCGGATGGCCTCTCTCGCCACCGCAGCATAGTCCACCACCGCCTTGGTGGTAATTTCGCCGCAAATCAGGCAAAAGTTTGTGGTGACCATGGTTTCGCAGGCTACCCGGGAGCCAGGATCCTGGGCAAGGCAGGCATCCAAAATCGCATCGGAGATAGAATCCGCGATTTTATCGGGGTGACCGTTGGTCACACATTCAGAGGTAAATAATCTTTTTTCCATTGTTTTGTCCTTTCTTTACGCAAAAAATTTGCACACACCGAAGGACTCGATGTGCGCTCTATCGAATCCTCATCTCTCGTTTTCCGCCGGATTTGGCACCTTGAATTAACAGGTTGCCGGGTTTCATCGGGCCGTTCCCTCCACCACTCTTGATAAGGCGAATATGCAGTTCGGGATTATTTTAGCGGATTTTCCCCAAATGTCAACCCCTTTTTTCATATTTTTCGTTTTTTTATTTACAAATCTGTGATAGACTTTTCGTCCAAAAAATGGTAGAATAGATATACACTTTTACAGGAGTTGAGTTCATTGAGTAACCTGCGCAAACGCTTTGACCGTTTCTGTTTTAAACACCGGGATAAGGGCATTCCCAATCTGATGCTTTATATCGTCCTGGGCAACGCCCTTGTGATCATTATGAGTATGATCAACGGCGGCGGTGTCCTTTATGAACTGCTGCGTTTTGACAAGCGTTTAATCCTGCAGGGGCAGGTATGGCGGCTTGTGACCTATGTGTTTACCCAATCCGGCAGCAGCTTTCTTGAACTGATCTTCCTTTACTTCTTCTATATGCTGGGAAGATATTTAGAAGGCAGCATGGGCACATTCAAGTTTAACCTCTACTACCTTTCAGGCGTATTATTGATGGATATCTTCGCCATGATCTTCTGCCCCACTGAGCCGGTCATGTACGGAAATGTATACTATGCCCCCGAGGCATTTACCGCGCTATACAGCGGCATGGCCTATTATCTTCACCTGAGTTTGATCCTCACCTTTGCCACCACCCATCCGGACAGTCAGTTTATGATCTTCTTTATTATCCCGGTAAAGGCATGGCTGATCGCGCTTGTTTATCTGATCATAGAACTGGTTGCAGTATTCAACCTAAGCTATCCTGTTATGTATTTCCCCCACAATCTGTTTCCCCTGGTGGCTCTCGGAAATTACTTTTTGTTCATGGGCAGCGACATCCTTGGTCTTATCCCCCTGTCTGCCCGGGCAAAGGCGCGGCGGCTCTTCAGAAGGAAACCCAAAAAAGCAAAGGTCGTGCCCTTCCCAGGCGCCTATCAAACTGCTGCGCAGAGTGGGCCTTACAATCACCGCTGCACTGTCTGCGGTCGGACAGACATCACAAATCCGGAGCTGGAATTCCGCTATTGCTCCCGTTGCAAAGGGTATTTTTGCTACTGCGAAGACCACATCAACAACCATTCTCATATAGAATAAGAAAAATCCTGCCCGGTTGGGCAGGATTTTTTTGATATACGCGCATTGATTTCCCGGATGGGCAGCAAACTCTCAAGGCTTCCTCGTATGTTTTACCGACTCCTTCTGCGGTTGATTCTTCTTCTGCGTCTGCGATTATGGATCATCGCGCTGCGGATGCCGCGACGCAGGAAGATGGCCGCCACCGCCACCACGGCAGCGCCTAATACAACAGCGAAAATGATTCCGACGGTTTGCCAATTTACGGCTCCTTCCGCATTGTCCTGAGGGACATAAACGGCAGGCGCTTTCCAGACCGGAACGCTGTGGGCTGCCACCAGATCCACCTGCGCCAGGCATTTAGAGCCATACCACACCTGAGCAGAGGAGATTTTCTGTCCCTTTTCCACCGGGGCAGTCAAAGCGCCCACCGATTCCGGATAAATCCACGTAAGTTTCGAGGTGTCCAGATCCACCGGCAGCACCGTAGATGCCGCGGTCTTTGGCTGTAAAACCACGCTGTTAGTGCCGCCCTCTACAGGAAACTGAGAAACCGTTTGTCCCTCATAAAACAGCTGCCGGTATTCAAACTGTTCAAAGGCATAATCCAGCAAAATTTTTGTTTCTTCAAAGCTGCCGAAGGTACGAAGGGACAGGCCGTCTGCTTCATAGGTAGCTTCCGCTCCCATAACGATGGTCAACAGCTCCATGCCCTTTCCCTGGGCGGTAGCAGCCAGGCATCTTCCAGCTTCGTCGGTAGCGCCGGTCTTGCCGCCTGTGACGCGCTCATCATAATACTTCTTGATAGTGGCCTTGCTCATCATATGGTTGGAGGTGTGAACTTCCCGGGGTTCGCTTTTATTGGTCTTGGGCACTGTGTAGGATTCTGCCGTAAACAGCATTTTAAATTCCGGGTCTTCCAGAGCAAAATCCAGAATTCTGCACAAATCCCGGGCAGTGGTGTAGGTCTGCTCATCGTGAAGACCGTGGACGTTGGAATAGTGGGTGCCGGTACAGCCTAACTGGAGGGCCTTTTCATTCATCAGTTTAATAAAACCGTCCTGGCTGCCGGCAATATGCTCAGCAATTACAGTGGCAGCATCGTTGGCAGAAGCCGCCATCATGCAGAACAGCAGATCCTGCAGCGTCAGCTCTTCGCCGGCAGAAAGCCCAGCGCTGACAGAGCCGATGGCCACGTAAGAAAGCGCCCGCTTGGTGACGACCACTTTATCCGTCAGTTCCCCATGTTCCAGAGCAATGAGTGCCGTCATCAGCTTTACCATACTGGAGGGATAAATCTGCTTATCCGGATTCCATGCATAAATCATAGTGTCGCTGCCTAAGTCGTAGACGATCACCGCATCGGAGGTTTCTACCAGCTGACCTTCGTCACTGAGCGGCATTTGCGCATCTACCCCATGACAACCGCTGACTGTAGACTGATCCAGGGCTTCCGCCTGTGCCTCCGGCGCTGCGGCATAAAAAACCAGCAATGCTGCCAAAAGAGAACAAAATATCCTAAATTTTTTCATTTTTCTACCCCTATATCCCAACGTCGGACTTGTCCGACTGAAAAAAGTCGTGTATAATAGGGTTATATTATATCAGCTTTTCTGTTTCTAGTCAATGCAGGAGGAAGGGTATATGAAAAATCCGGGGATGACAATTTTGCTTCTTGTATGCGGCCTTTGTGTTGCCTTCACTGCCGGCTTATTTGTAGGACGCAATGTCAATGCCGCAACCGTTCAAATCTCCACTGTCACGCCCTCTCCCATCCCCACGGACACGAGCTCCATCCAGCAGAAAATCAATATTAACTCCGCCACCGCAGAGCAATTGGAGCAGCTGCCGGGAATCGGCCCGTCCCTGGCCCAAAGAATCATTGAATACCGGGACGCCAACGGCCCCTTTACCTCTGTCGGAGAGCTTACAAACGTTTCCGGCATCGGCGCAGGCCGATTGGAAGATATTTTGAATCTCATTACCATAGGAGGATAACCCATGAAAATTTTAGTTGTAGATGATGAAGACCTGCTGGTAAAGGGAATTCGTTTCAATCTTCAAAACGAGGGCTATGAAGTACTGACCGGCTCCAACGGTCTGGAAGCCTTGTCCACTGCCCAAAAAGAGGCTCCCGATCTCATTGTGCTGGACGTGATGATGCCCGAGATGGACGGCTTGACCGCCTGCGCGAAAATCCGGGAATTTTCCAATGTCCCCATTATTCTTTTGACTGCCAAAGCGGATGATATGGACAAGCTCATCGGCTTTGATCATGGCGCTGACGATTACTTAACCAAGCCCTTTAATATTCTGGAACTGAAGGCCCGGATCCGGGCTCTGCTCCGCAGAACCACCCCCGTAATTAAAGAACCGGAAACCAATGTGCTGGAAATCGGTTCTATCCGTCTGGATCTGGACGGAAGAAATGCCTACCGGGGAGATCAATTGGTAGATCTAACTGCCAAAGAATTTGACGTGGTCGAATTTTTGATGCGCAATGCCAACCGGGTCTACTCCCGGGAGGCATTGCTTGATACCATCTGGGCCTATGAATACCGCAGCGATATCCGCACCGTAGACGTTCACATTCGCCGTTTAAGGGAAAAACTGGAAGAAAATCCTGCAGAACCCAGCTATATTATGACGAAGTGGGGTGTTGGCTATTACTTCAAAAAATAACTCCCTGATAAGACGGCACTACGGAAACACCCAGTATCGGTATGCCGCGGTATATATCATTGTGACCTTTGCGGTTCTTCTGTTCCTGAACATTTATACCTCCGGCACCAGTCAGGAGCTGTTTTATCAAAGCAAACAAACCTCCATGATTGAAAAAT
The DNA here is from genome assembly GCA_045658365.1 of Faecousia sp. GTDB lineage: Bacteria > Bacillota > Clostridia > Oscillospirales > Oscillospiraceae > Faecousia. The sequence continues at coordinate 11,524 of JAZOUU010000072.1, forward strand.
GCCTTTTGATTTCCTCCAAAATTTCCACTTTGGATATTATCAATTCCTCCACTGCGGCTACCGCCATTTCTGAGTTGGAAAATCTTCGCATCTCCCGACTGGTGATCACGGACCCCAACAGTGTTGTTATCTACGATTCCCTAAATGGGGAAGCCGTCGAAAAGACCTATGCTTTTTTCCCGGAGATCGTGAAGGCTTTAGAAGGATTTGATGTCTTTTCCTGGCACTACCATGCCGGCGCCATGCAATCCCGAGCCGCCACCCCGATCATTGCCTACGACACGCTGATCGGCTGCGTTTATATGACGGAATACGATACCGCCCAGGGCGCATTGATCCAATCTCTTCAATCCAACATTCTGTCCGTCACCCTGATTTTGGAGCTTGTAATCATTCTCTTCTCCATTGTGTTTTCTAACGCCTTCAGCCGCCGGCTGCGCCGGATTTTTGCCTCCATGCGGATTATCCGGGAAGGAGATTACTCCCACAAGGTTGCCATGGGCGGTCGGGATGAACTTACCTACCTTGGCGATGAATTCAATGACCTGACTGAAAAGCTTCAGAACTCAGAGAATATGCGCCGGCAATTTGTTTCCGACGCCTCCCATGAGTTGAAGACCCCTCTGGCCTCCATCAAGCTTTTGTCCGATTCCATTCTGCAAAATGATATGGACCCGGGAACAGTTCGGGAATTCGTGGAAGATATCGGCAACGAAGCAGATCGATTGAACAGAATGACCCAAAAGCTATTGTCCCTGACCCGTATGGAAGGTCAACAGGAAGTTGAGTGCGAAATTATGTATATTGCGCCCACCGTGGAGCGGGTCCTCCGCATGCTTTCCGCCATTGCAGAAAACCACCGAATCTCCATCACCCTGGACGTGCAGCAGGACAGCCCCATTCTTATGGTGGCGGATGACCTGTACCAGATCGTTTTTAATCTGGTGGAAAACGGCATAAAGTATAATACCCCCGGGGGCAGTCTATCCATAACTCTTCTCCGGGAGGATGATAATGCCATCCTGCGGTTTGCCGATACCGGTGTGGGCATTCCCGGAGACTCTATCGATCACATTTTCGAACGCTTTTATCGGGTCGATAAAGCCCGTTCCCGGAAAACCGGTGGCAGTGGTCTGGGCCTTTCTATCGTCCGCAGCATGGTAGAGCGTAACGACGGTCAAATTGATGTTGAAAGCACTGTGGGCGAGGGTTCTGTGTTTACCCTTACCTTCCCCACCTTTGATCCGAACGAGGATATGCCATGAAAAAAAGACATAGTATATATTTGATTATCCTGCTGCTCCTTTCCCTTTGCAGCTGCGCAGCGGAGCAACAACAGCCGGAGGGTTCGGTCGCCTTTTATTATCAAAAAAACAGCATTGATCCGGCCGCATCTGATGGGGTGATCTCCAAGGATTATCAGGTACTTTCTGCCTCCAGCAGTGATCATACTGCCGTTTTGAATGCCTATCTGCAAGGACCTGTGTCCGACCCTCTGCACAGGGTGTTCCCCATGGGTATTACTCTCATCAGCCTGGATATCCAAAACAAGCAGGCGGATGTTGTTTTAGGCGGCACGTTTGATACTCTTGAGGGCATGGAACGGACGATCTTCTGCGCCTGTCTGACTTTGACCGTTTGCGATTTGACCGGAGTCCGGCAGGTCAGCATCTACCGGGAGCAGGATGCGCCGGAGGGCGAACCTGTCAGTGTTATGCGGCCGGAGGAGATTGTACTTTTGGATGACTGCAAACTGGAAGTTGATCACGATTAAAAGGAGAACCATATGAAATTCATTTCCTGGAATGTAAACGGATTGCGGGCATGCCTGCAAAAAGGCTTTTCAGATTTCTTTCAGCAGGCTGATGCGGACTTCTTCTGCCTGCAGGAAACAAAGCTTCAGCAGGACCAAATTACATTGGATCTGCCGGGCTATGAGCAATACTGGTGCTATGCCGAGAAAAAAGGCTATTCCGGCACAGCCATTTTTACTAAGCACACGCCGGAATCGGTCCGCTATGGACTGGGCGTTCCGGAGCTGGACACCGAGGGTCGGCTCATCACTCTGGAATACCCGGAATTTTTCCTGGTGACCTGTTACACCCCCAATGCCCAGCGGGAGCTTGCCCGGATCGATCACCGCCTGCGCTGGGAAGCTGCTTTCCGGGAATACCTCACCGGTCTGGATCAAGAAAAGCCCGTGATCGTCTGCGGAGATTTGAATGTGGCTCACCAGCCCATCGACCTAAAAAACCCCAAGTCCAACCGGGGAAACGCAGGTTTTTCCGATGAGGAACGGGGCGCATTCAGCCAGCTTCTGGACAGTGGCTTTACCGACACTTTCCGGCATCTTCACACCGACGCCACCGACTGCTATACCTGGTGGAGCTATATGTTCCATGCCCGGGAAAAGAATGTAGGATGGCGGATCGACTATTTCCTGACCTCCCGGCGGTTAAGCGACCGGATTACCGCCACCCCCATTTACAGCGATATTTTAGGCTCTGACCATTGCCCTGTGGGATTGGAACTTCTTTAAGATTCCTCCCGAAATATGATTCCCAACTGTCCATCCTGTTTTGCAAGATACGCCCTTTCCAGCCGCTTCAGGTATGGAAAGGGCGTTTCCGGTGCTAAAGGGATAAAATTTCCCCCCACGATGGGATGCCTTGGAACCAAACGGAAGGATGGCTCCCCCTCTCCAAAACGGCTCGCCGGGATTTTTGCTTGCAAAGTAAATTGTCTTCCCTCCGGCACAGGTATCCCCAAACTTTCGCTATGCTCTCCGCAGATAACCTTGATTCGGTATATCACTTCCCCTGTCAGCTGGCAGCGGCAGGAAAAGAGATAATATAACCCCTGCTTTTTTACCTCGGCTTGTCCCGCCACCTCCGAGCCCAAAAGAATCGGATAAGTCCCCACCATATAAATACGCCCCCTTTGCCACAAGCCTATGCAGCAAAGGGGGCGATATTCATGTAATACCATGATTCAGTCCGAAACTGACCGCAATGGCATCATCCACCATGGCCATGTGCCCGTCATCCAAATGTCCCATGTGTTCCCGCAGGCGGCGTTTGTCAATGGTGCGAATCTGCTCCAACAGAATCACCGAATCCTTGCTCAGCCCCACACTGCCGCCGGCAATATTGATATGGGTTGGAAGTCTGGCTTTTCCGGTCTGGCTGGTAATGGCCGCTGCAATCACTGTGGGAGAGTGTCGGTTTCCGGTATCGTTTTGCACAATGAGCACAGGCCGGGTGCCTCCCTGCTCACTGCCGACCACCGGCGACAGGTCTGCGTAAAAAATATCTCCCCGTTTCACCGTGGTGTCCATGTATTTCACACTCCGAAGAAATCTTACCTGCGCTACCGGAAAGCTCCTTATGTAACGCGGTTGATTCTATTGTCCCACGCACACAGGATATTTATACGGCAGCGCCTGCAAAATATCTTATGTTACGTTTCCCTTCGAAGTTACACGAACCGGAAGTTTTTGACAACCACAGACAGTATTCTTCTCCCCTGCCACAAAATCTCTCCCCGGGCAGGCAGATCGTCGCTATCTAACCAGATATCCAAGTGCAGCGCATCGTCTTCATAGCTGTCATCAATGGCGATTCGCAATGTATCCCCCTCTGAACCGCAGGAGGTCAAATATCCGCTGCGGAGCGTGTGCATCAGCACCCAGGGCGCCGATACCGGAGTCACCTGCCCGTCTGCCAGAAGTGGAAAGGACAAAGCCTCCCCGTCAAAGGCCAGCGCGCCGCCAGCGGCAGAAATTTCACCGCCGATTCCCCGGATAGATTCCGGCGCGGTGACAGAAAAAGTAAGTTTCCCCTGAGTATCCATCTGACATGACATGGAAAAGGTATACAGTTCTTTCCCGTAATCCGCTGTGATCTCCGCATCAAACGCAGCCCCCTGGGCCAGCAGTTTGCTGCGCAGCGCCATTGCTCTGTCCATCTCTTCCTGTTTGCCCGAACAGCCTGCCAGTAATATCAGCAGGCATACCGCAGCAATGATTCGTTTCATGCTACCCCGCCTTATTTCATCAGTCGCGGAAGCACCTCCAACAGGTCGCTGGGAAGCATGCCATACACTCCCAGTTTTTTCGCACATAGGTCTCCGGCCCTGCCGTGAAGCCATGCAGCGCAGGCCGCAGCCTCCAGGGGCGCCATTCCCTGTCCCAACAGACTCACGATCATTCCTGACAGCACATCGCCGCTGCCGCCGGTAGCCATGCCGGAATTGCCGGTGCGGTTTTCATAGCAGTTAGCCCCATCGGTAATGAGCGTCCGGTGGCCTTTTCGGAGCAAAATGCAGCCTGTATCTGCAGCAAAGGTTACAGCATCGGAAATTCTGTCCGTTTCCGGCTGTTGCCATAGCTTTCTGAACTCACCATCATGAGGAGTCAAAACCGTAGGATAGTGCCTTTCGCGCAATATACTTTTATGCGCTGCCATCACATTTATGCCATCGGCATCCAGCACCACCGGGCACTGAGCGTAGGTCAGCACTGCCTGGGTAACCAGCAAAGTATCCTCCGACTGCCCCAGCCCCGGGCCGATCAGCACCGCATCCATTTTAGAAATCCTCTTCAGAATCTCGGGAATCGCACGTTGACTGAGCTTTCCGTTCTCCGACCGCAGCGGAAACACCATAGCCTCTGTCAGCTTTGTCGCTTCAATGGCATAAATACTTTCCGGTACGCCCAAAAAGACCAACCCCGCCCCGCTTCGCAGTGCGCCCATAGCAGCCATGGCCGCAGCGCCGGTATAACCCACACTGCCGCACAGCAGCAAGATCTTGCCGAACATTCCCTTATGGGCATCCGGCTGCCGTTTGGGCAGCAAATGACGAACTTTTCTGCGGTTAAGTGTCTGTAAATGCATGGCCGATACCTCCCTTTTATCGCATCGTATCATAATCCCCTGTTCCCCGTCAAGAACCGGCAGAAAAGATTTCGCAGGGATCGATTTTTCCCCTAGCGGCCATTGACAATTCCCGAATTTCATGTTATAATGTCGGGCGATAAATTGAATGATATGTGTTTTAGAAGGAAAGGAGAACGCTATGGCAATGCAGCAGGAAAACATCAATATTTTCGCCACTGTCTGCCCGTCCAGTGTTCGCAGCTCTATCGCGGACCGTCTTTCGTCCGTTGATTTATGCGCGTTCAATTCTTCAGAATATGCTGTTATTCCCGGCTTTTGTGATGTGCATGTGCATTTCAGAGAGCCGGGTTTTTCTTACAAAGAGACCATTCTCTCGGGTTCTCTGGCAGCAGCCCGGGGTGGCTACACCGCAGTGTGCACCATGCCCAATCTGAACCCGGTGCCGGACAGCAAGGCAAATCTGAAGCAGCAGCTGGATCTGATTCGGCAGGACGGTATGATCCGTATCTATCCTTACGGTGCGATCACCGTGGGTCAAAAGGGAGAACAGCTTGCGGACCTTGCCGGCATGGCCCACCAGTCCATCGCCTTTTCCGATGACGGAAGAGGTGTGCAGAGCGCAGATTTGATGCGCGAGGCTATGCGCAAAGCAAAGCAGCTAAAGAAGATTATTGTAGCCCACTGTGAGGACAACTCCCTCTTGAACGGCGGCTATATTCATGACGGGCAGTACGCAAAAGAAAATCACCACAGGGGCATTTGCTCAGAAAGCGAGTGGGGCCCCATCGCCCGGGATTTGTCTCTGGTAAAGGAAACAGGCTGCGCCTATCATGTGTGCCACATTTCTACCAAGGAAAGTGTGGATTTGATTCGTCAAGCGAAAAAAGAGGGGCTGAATGTCACCTGCGAAACCGCCCCTCACTATTTGATTCTGGACGACAGTGCTCTGCAGGAAGACGGAAGATTTAAAATGAATCCTCCCCTGCGCAGCGCGGAAGACCGGGAAGCTCTGATTGCGGGCATTCAGGACGGCACCATTGATATGATCGCCACCGACCATGCCCCCCACTCCGAAGAGGAAAAGAGCAAGGGTCTGGACGGCAGTGCCTTCGGCATCGTGGGCATTGAAACTGCATTCCCCCTGCTGTATACCTACCTGGTAAAAGAGGATATTATCTCTATGGAACGGCTGATGGAACTGCTTGTCACCAATCCCCGGAAACGGTTTGGAATTCCCATGGGCTGTGATTTTTCCATCTGGGATCTGCGGCAAAGTTATTATATTGATCCGGCAGAGTTCCAGTCTCAGGGAAAGTCCACTCCTTTCACCGGTTGGAAGGTTTGGGGAAAATGCTTGGCCACTGTCTGCGACAGCAAGTTGGTCTGGTTAGAAAAAGTAAAGAAATAATGGATGTAAGATAGATTTGGAGGCATTATCATGGCAAAACGTACGGATTTAAAGAAAATTCTCATTATCGGCTCCGGCCCCATCGTCATCGGACAGGCTGCCGAGTTTGACTATGCAGGCACACAGGCCTGCCTTGCTCTGAAAGAAGAAGGCTACGAGGTGGTTCTGGTGAACTCCAACCCTGCCACCATCATGACGGATACTACCATTGCCGACAAGGTTTACATGGAGCCGCTGACTCTGGAATACGTGGCGAAGATCATCCGCCATGAGCGTCCCGATGCCATTGTTCCCGGCATCGGTGGCCAGACCGGTTTGAACCTGGCTATGCAGCTGGAGAAAAAAGGCATTTTGAAGGAATGCCGGGTAGAGCTGCTGGGTACCTCCAGCGCATCCATTGAGCGGGCTGAAGACCGGGAACTGTTTAAGGAGCTGTGCCAGTCCATCGGCGAGCCGGTTATTCCCTCTGAAATCACTTATAACATGGAAGAAGCCAAGGCGGCAGCCAGCCGTATCGGCTATCCCGTGGTGCTTCGTCCTGCCTTTACCCTGGGCGGTACCGGCGGCGGCTTTGCCAACAATGAAGAAGAACTGGTGGAGATCGGCCTGAATGCCTTCAAACTGTCCCCTGTCCATCAGGTTCTGATTGAAAAATCTGTTAAGGGCTATAAGGAAATTGAGTTTGAAGTCATGCGCGACGGCGCTGACCATGCCATCACCATCTGCGGCATGGAAAACATCGACCCCGTGGGTGTTCACACCGGCGACAGCCTGGTGGTCGCTCCCATTATGACCCTGAGCAAAGAAGACGAGAAGATGCTCAATGACTCCGCCATCAAGCTCATCCGGGAACTGAAGATCGAGGGCGGCTGTAATGTGCAGTTTGCCTTAAATCCCCATTCTTCCGAATACTATCTCATCGAGGTAAACCCCAGAGTTTCCCGTTCCTCCGCCCTGGCCTCCAAGGCCTCCGGCTATCCCATTGCCCGGGTCACCGCAAAAATCGCCGTGGGCATGACGCTGGAAGAAATCAAAATTGCCAACACCAATGCCGCATTTGAGCCGAAGCTGGACTATGTGATCGCCAAGCTGCCCCGGTTCCCCTTTGATAAGTTCACCTCCGCCACCAACACTCTGGGCACCCAGATGAAGGCCACCGGTGAAGTCATGGGCATCGGCTCCAATCTGGAGGAATGCTTGCTGAAGGGCATCCGTTCCTGCGAAATCGGTGTCAATCATATCTACCATGCCAAGTTCGACAACATGACCAAGGAAGAACTGCTGGAGTACATCAGCGTCTTCCGGGATGACAATATCTATGCCATTGCTGAGCTGATCTACCACGGTGTTTCTGTGGAGCAGATCCATCAAATCACCCAGATCACCCCCTTCTTCCTGGAGGCCATCGCCCGGATCGTGAAGATGGAGGAAACTCTGAAGGCCAACGTTCGGGATCTGGAAACCCTGACCGCTGCCAAGAAGATGGGCTTCAGCGACAAATATGTCGCCCGGCTGTGGAACTGCACCGAGCTGGATGTCTACCATTTCCGGAAAGAGCACAATCTCTTCCCCGTGTTCAAAATGGTGGATACCTGCCACACCGGCGCCTATATTCCCTATTTCTACTCCTCCTACACCGGTGAAAATGCCTCCAAGCTCACCGATAAGAAGAAGATCGTGGTGCTGGGCGCCGGCCCCATCCGGATCGGCCAGGGTGTGGAATTTGACTACTCCACCGTCCATGCGGTTATGACTATCCGCAAGGCAGGCTACGAGGCCATTATCATCAACAATAACCCCGAAACCGTTTCCACCGACTACACCACCGCGGACAAGCTGTACTTCGAGCCCCTCACCCCCGAAGATGTGATGAACATTATCGAGTTTGAGAAGCCCGAGGGTGTCATCGCCTCTCTTGGCGGTCAGACAGCCATCAATCTGGCCCAACCTCTGACTGACCGGGGCGTGAAGATCATCGGCACCGACTGCGCTGCCATCGACAAGGCAGAAAACCGGGATGCCTTTGAAAAGCTTCTGTCCGAGCTGAATATCCCTCAGCCCACCGGCAAGGCCGTGACCAAGATTGAAGACGGTATCGCTGCCGCTGCAAGAATCGGCTATCCTGTGCTGGTGCGTCCCAGCTTTGTGTTGGGTGGCCGGGCCATGCAGATCGTGGCCAACGAAGAGCAGCTCCGTCATTATCTGAAGACCGCCGTGGAAATCGATGAAGACAAGCCCGTTCTGGTGGATAAATATATCGAAGGCCGTGAAGTGGAAGTGGATGCCATCTGCGACGGCATCAATGTCTTCGTCCCCGGCATTATGGAGCTGGTAGAACGCACCGGCGTTCACTCCGGCGACTCCATCTCCGTGTACCCTTCCTTCTCCATCTCCGACAAGGTCAAGGGCACCATTCTTCAGTACGCAAAGAAGCTGGGTCTGGGCATCGGCATCGTGGGTCTTTACAACATCCAGTTTATCGTAGACAAGGATGACAATGTCTTCATCATCGAAGTCAACCCCCGTTCCTCCCGTACTGTTCCCTTCCTCAGCAAGTCCACCGGCTATTCTCTGGCGGATATCGCTACCGAGGTCATTCTGGGCAAGAGCTTAAAGGAACTGGGTCTGTTCGATATTTATCCTGCAGAAAAGGAACGCTTTTATATCAAAGCGCCAGTCTTCTCCTTTAATAAGATCCGCGGTCTGGATGCTTACCTGTCCCCGGAAATGAAGTCCACCGGCGAAGCCATCGGCTACGACAAGACCATGACCCGCGCCCTGTATAAAGCGCTGCAGGCTGCCGGCATGCATCTGCAGAACTACGGCACCGTCCTGGCTACCATTGCCGACAAGGATAAGGAGGAAGCTCTGCCGCTGATTCGCCGGTTCTATCACCTGGGCTTTAACATTGAAGCTACTGAAGGTACTGCCATGTTCCTGAAAGCCAACGGCATCCGTACCCATGTTCTGAAGAAGATCAGCGAGGGCAGCGATGAAATTCCCAACGCCCTGCGGCAGGGTCACATCGCCTACGTCATCAACACCAGAGATCCCGGCCATGACCCCAAGGACGGCTTCCAGATCCGTCAGATCGCCACAGAGTACAATGTGACCATGTTCACTGCTCTGGATACTGTAAAGGTGCTTCTGGACGTTCTGGAGGAGACCACTCTGACCATTTCCACCATTGACGCCTAAGAGGAACGCCATGAAACAGGGGATTTTTGAAATTATTACCAACAAGGCGCTGACGGACAGTGTGTATCAAATGGTGCTCTCCGGCGATACCTCTGCCATCACCGCTCCCGGCCAGTTTGTAAACCTGCAGCTGGACGGCATGTTCCTGCGCCGGCCTATTTCCGTCTGCGATTACGAGGCCAACACCCTCACCCTTGTTTACAAGGTCGTGGGCAAGGGCACGGAGGCTATGTCGAAAATGCGTACCGGAGAGAAAGTTGATATTCTCACCGGTTTGGGCAACGGCTATGACCTGAGCCTCTCCGGGGATCGCCCGGTGCTGCTGGGCGGCGGTGTGGGCGTACCTCCCATGTACCATCTGGCAAAGCAGCTGATCGCCATGGGCAAAGCCGTAGCTGTCATCTTAGGCTTCAACACCGCCCGGGAGGTTTTCTATGAAAATGAGTTCCGGGCCCTGGGCTGCCAGGTTACTGTCACCACCGTTGACGGTTCTTACGGCAAAAAGGGCTTCGTTATCGATGCTCTCCCTGAAGACTACACCTATTTTTACACCTGCGGTCCGGAGCCTATGCTGAAGGCTGTGCATCGAGCGACCGCTACCTCCGGTCAGATGAGCTTTGAAGAGCGGATGGGCTGCGGTTTCGGTGCCTGCATGGGCTGCTCCTGCAAAACCCTTACAGGCTATAAGCGCATCTGCAAGGAAGGCCCTGTGATGAAAAAGGAGGAAATTCTATGGGATTAAATGTGAATCTCTGCGGGATTGAGCTAAGCAATCCTGTGATTCCCGCCTCCGGCACTTTCGGCTACGGCTATGAATTTGCAGAGCTTTATGACATCAACGAACTGGGAACCTTTTCCTTTAAGGGTACGACGAAAGATGCCCGGTTCGGCAACCCCACCCCCAGAATTGCGGAATGCACCGCAGGTATGATCAACGCTGTGGGCCTGCAAAATCCCGGTGTGGAAAAAGTCATCAGTGAAGAACTGCCCAAGCTGAAAAAATGCTTCCACAAGCCGGTCATGGCCAATGTTTCCGGCTTTTCCATCGAAGATTATGCATATACCTGTGAAAAATTGGACAAACAGGAACAGGTGGGTTGGTTGGAAGTAAACGTATCCTGCCCCAATGTCCACGGCGGCGGCATGAGCTTCGGCACTTCTCCCCAGGCTGCTGCGGAAGTGACCAAGGCGGTTAAGGCTGTGACCAAAAAGCCCGTGATCATCAAGCTTTCCCCTAACGTCACGGACATTGTATCCATCGCCAAAGCCTGCGAAGATGCAGGCGCAGACGGCATCAGTTTAATCAACACCATGCTGGGCATGCGCATCAATCTGCGCAATCGCAAACCCATCATTGCCAACACCATGGGTGGCTTCTCCGGCCCTGCCATTTTCCCGGTAGCGGTACGAATGGTCTACCAGGTATTCAATGCCGTAAAAATCCCCGTGGTGGGCATGGGTGGTGTCAGCAGTGCCGAGGATGTAATCGAAATGATGCTTGCAGGCGCTACCGCTGTTGAGGTGGGCGCTGCCAACCTGGTGAACCCCTATATTTGCCGGGATATCGTCCGGGATTTGCCCCGGGTTATGGAAAAATACGGAATTGAAAACTTACAAGAAATAATAGGAGGCGTAAAAAATGGGTAAGGACGTCATCGTCGCCTGCGACTTTTCCTCTGCCGAGGCAACCTTTGCTTTTCTGGACAAATTCACCGGCAGAAAGCCCTTTGTAAAAATCGGCATGGAGCTGTACTATGCGGAAGGCCCCAGCATCGTCAAAGAGATCAAGGCCCGGGGACATAAGATTTTCCTGGATTTGAAACTCCACGACATTCCTAATACGGTTAAAAAAGCCATGGCAGTGCTTTCTAATCTGGACGTGGATATTACCAATCTCCACGCTGCCGGCACCACCGCCATGATGCAAGGCGCTCTGGAGGGCTTGACCCGTCCCGATGGCAGCCGTCCCCTGCTGATTGCCGTCACTCAGCTGACCTCCACCGATCAGGAAGCTATGCAGCGGGATCTGCTGATTCACCAGCCCATTGACGAGGTGGTCATGCACTATGCCGAAACTGCGAAAAACGCAGGTCTTGACGGTGTGGTCTGTTCCCCTCTGGAGGCCGGTAAGGTTCATAACCGCTGTGGTGAGAAATTCCTCACCATCACCCCCGGTGTCCGTTTTGCTGACGGGGATGTCGGTGACCAGAAGCGGGTCATGACCCCTGCCGCCGCCAAGGAAATCGGCTCTGACTACATTGTGGTTGGCCGGCCCATCACCGCCGCTGCTGACCCCGTTGCCGCTTACGAGCGCTGCGTAGCAGAATTCTGCGATTAAGTCTTTTCATTCCCCTGTCCCCGATTACGAAAGGAGACGATTATGTTTACAGCTGAAGAAATCATGCAACTCATCCAAAGTATGATCTGGCTGTTGGCCGGTGTTGGTATTTTCATCGTCGGTATGAACTTCATGAGTGAAGCTCTGGAAAAGAGCGCCGGCACCGGTATGCAGAAGCTGCTGGGCAAAATTGCCGGCAACCGCTTTTCCGGGGTAGGCATCGGCGCTGCTGTGACCGCCATTATCCAGAGTTCCTCTGCCACTTCTGTCATGGTCATCGGTCTTGTAAATGCCGGTGTCATGACGTTGATGCAGGCCACCCCTATTATTATGGGCGCCAATGTTGGTACCACTATTACCGGCGTTCTTGTGGCTCTGAAGAATGATTATTTCAATATGGCCATGTATCTCCTTGGTTTTGCCGGTGTCATGATGGGCTTTGTAAAAAACGAGAAAACCAAGATTGCAGGCAGTTTGTGCAGTGGCCTCGGCTTGATCTTTGTGGGTCTGAACATCATGAGCAGCCCCGAAGCCTTTGGCAGCACGCTTGTAAAAGATCTGTTTACAGGCATTTTCAGCGTGATAGACTTCCCCTTGCTCCTGATTCTTGTGGGTATCATCTTTACCGCGCTAATCCAGAGTTCTTCTGCTGCCACCGGTGTGGTCATCACCATGGTGGGCACCGGTGTACTGGGATTAGATCTTGCGCTGTTCATCGTATTGGGCGCCAATATCGGCACCTGTGTCACCGCGCTACTGGCCTCGGTGGGAGGCAGCGCAAATTCCAAGCGGGTCGCCCTGATCCACTTTACCTTCAACACCATCGGTACCGCTCTGTTTGCTGCCCTGATTTGGATCTTCCGGAAGCCTGTCACCGACCTTTTGGTATCCTTCTTCCCCGGAAATGATGCCATGTCACTGCAGATGCGGGTATCTGCCTTCCATGTCATCTTTAATTTGACCACCACCGCTTGTCTGCTGCCCTTTGTAAAACAGTTGGTTTCCTTCTCCAAAGCGGTGATCCTGGACAAGAAAGAACCCCCCGCAAAAGTGCATACTCTTCACTTTGTGGACGACCATATGCTGGCTATGCCCACAGTTGCCGTGGCGCAGGTCAAGCAGGAGATCGATTATATGCTTCAGCTGGCCCAAGAGAATATCAAACTCTCCTTCGATGCTATGCTGACCGGTTCAGACAAAAACAGCGAAACCATTACGGAAAACGAAGCCGTCATTGACTTCACAAACAGCGCGCTGAGTAATTTCCTCATCAAGCTTTCCGGCTCTGCACTAGACGAAAGCAGTGAAGCCATAGTGGGTTCTTACTTCCATGTGCTCAACGACCTGGAGCGCATCGGCGACCATGCGGTGAATTTCATGGAAATCGGTCAGGAAATGAATCAGAAAGGCCTTAAATATTCGGATACCGCGCTCACTGAGATCCAAGGAATGTGCAACGAAGTTCTGTCTATGTTCGCAATTGCCAAAAATACGTTTGAAACCGCTGACCATGCATTGCTGCCGGAGCTTACCGCATACGAAAACCGTGTGGACGATATGAAAAAGGAACTCACCGCCAAACACTATGCCCGTTTGGCCGACGGCAGCTGCAGCGTAACCCACAGCCCTTATTACACCTCCACCGTGGCTGGTCTGGAGCGTGTGGCTGACCATCTGGTCAATGTGGGTTACAGTATCAGCAACCCCACCGGCTCTCAAAGTGAACATTTGTAATATAAAGGAGAATCATTATGGAAAGCTACAAGAGAGAATTTATTCAGTTCCTGCAGAGCGCGGGTGTGCTGAAATTTGGTGATTTCACCGCCAAATCCGGCAGAAAAATCCCCTATTTCATCAATGCCGGCATGATCAAAACCGGCGAAGAAATCGCAAAATTGGGCGAATTCTACGCCAAAGCCTATTTTGAAAAGGTAGGCAAAAAGCCTACTGTCCTCTACGGGCCTGCTTACAAGGGCATTTCCATTGCGGTTTCTGCTGCGGTTGCCCTCAGCAAGAACGGCTTGAATGTCCCCTTCTTCTTCAACCGCAAGGAAGCCAAGGATCATGGTGAAGGCGGTGTGTTCGTAGGTTATGTACCCCAGAGCGGTGAGGAAGTGGTCATCGTGGAAGATGTCATCACCGCCGGTACTGCTATTCGTGAGAGCATGGCTATCTTGAGCCATCTGGAAGGCGTAAAGGTCGCCGCCACCTTTGTCATGGTAGACCGAAAGGAAAAGGGCAAGGGTGAAAAGGGCGCAATGGCAGAAATCGAGGAAGAATTCGGTTTCCCCGTCTACTCCGTTGTGGATGTCTATGACATCATCGAGTACTTAGAGGAAGACCCTGCCAACGAAGAAAATGTTACCAGAATTAAAAACTATCTGGCAGTGAACGGAGCAAAGTAATATGAGAAGCTTGATCAGTATTCTTGATTTCACCGTAGAAGAACTGGACGGTTTAATTGCCACAGCAAAGGACATCATTGCCCACCCCGACCAATACTGGGATAAGTGCAAGCACAAAAAGCTGGCCACCCTTTTCTTTGAACCCTCTACCCGTACCCGGTTAAGTTTTGAGGCTGCGATGCTGGAGCTTGGCGGTACGGTTCTGGGCTTTAGCGAAGCATCCTCCTCTTCTGCCGCCAAGGGCGAAAGCATGGCGGACACCGCGAAGATTCTTTCCTGCTATGCCGATATCATGGCCATCCGCCACCCCCGGGAAGGCGCGCCTTATGTAGCTGCCAGTAACGCAACCGTCCCTGTCATCAATGCCGGTGACGGCGGTCATAACCATCCCACCCAGACTCTGGCGGATATCCTTACCATTTCCCGGGAAATGGGTCGGCTAAACGATCTGACCATTGGACTATGCGGAGATTTGAAGTACGGCCGGACTGTACATTCCCTGATCGAAGCCATGAGCCGATACACCGGCATCCGGTTTGTGCTGATTTCTCCGGAAGAACTGAAGATCCCCGGCTTTATCCGATTTAACGTTCTGGAAAAACATAATATTCCTTATACCGAGGTGTCCTCTCTGGAGGAGGCCATGCCGGAGCTGGACGTGCTGTACATGACCCGTATTCAGCGGGAACGATTTGACGACCCGGTGGTTTACGAGCGTTTGAAGGACAGCTATGTTCTGGATCCCCAGAAGATGGCGCTGGGTAAGGAAACCATGTGTGTCCTCCATCCCCTGCCCAGAGTTAATGAGATCAGTGTAGCCGTGGACGACGATCCCCGGGCTGCCTACTTCCGGCAGGCGCTGAACGGAAAATACATGCGCATGGCCCTGATTCTCAAGCTGTTGGAGGAAGCGGAAAACCCGAATAAGGCCGCTTTGGACACCACAGATTTGGTTTATGACCGGGTCTGCACCAATCCCAAATGCATCTGCCAAATCGAGCAGGAATTGCCCCAGATTGCAAGACTTACGGATAAAGAAGCCCGTATTCACCGTTGCATTTACTGCGAGCAAAAAGTTTAAGTATAATAAATTCATAAAAGTCCGGCTGTGCTAAGTGAACTGCCCCAGTTTGTACGGACAGCACAAAAAAGTCCCTATGTAGGTAATATTAAGTTTTAAGCGGAGTGGCGCAGCGTTAGCGGCGCCACTCCAGTTTTATTCTGGATGCGCTCGTGGTTATAGAAATAAATATATC
>JAZOUU010000073.1:0-1389 GCA_045658365.1 Faecousia sp.
AAGGGCCGCAAAGGATCACGAACTCACCTTGCTGAACAGTAAAGGATATGTTCCGAAGGGCCTTCTTTTCGCCCTCCGGGTATGTAAAATCTACATTTTTGAATGAATAGCTTTCCATTTTCTCTCCTCTGCCCAGTTCAGCACCACGGGCATCAAACACAAAATCAAATAAACAAACTGAAAAGAAAGGGTCATGGCATTCAGACCGATATAGCGGATGCTGGGGAAATATCGGAAGCCGAAGGCAGATACGATCATACCCGATAACAGATAGAATCCGCAGAAACCCAAATAGAGCATTGCCATCTTATCCCGGTCGTCAAAACGGTAGATGGAAAAGGCGGTGCGGCCCTTTAGACCATAACCCCGGCTTTTCATGCTGTCGGCGGTCTCAATGGCATTTTCCAGTGACCATGTAACCATAATGGACAAAACTGTAATGGCGATCTTCGACCGGTGCCAAAGGCTGCCTTCTGAAATATCTCTGCCGATACTCCGCTGAGCATCCACCACCGAATCCATCTGTGCCTTGAATTTGGGGATAAAACGCAGGGTCATACTCAGCACCAAAGACATGGCCGGGATGATGCGACCAAAGAGGTAGATGAACTTATCGGAGGTGATGACCCGGTTGAAGTTCAAAAACCACAGCATCACGGTAGCGATCATTACACCGGCAGACAGACCATAGAGGATGCTTTCCAAGGTCAAAGGATTGCCCGTAGGGAAATATAGCAGAATGGTGATGCCTTCATGGCTGAAGGCAGGATTCATAAATGCCGTCAGCAGCATGATGGGCAGACACCATTTGAGGGTAAACAGCACCGCCTTTTTCCCCTCCGCCTGCACCGCATAAAGACAGGCGCAGAACAGGGAGATTCCTTGCGCCAAGGGGTGATTCAGTACCATAGAGAAGCCGATTACCAAAGTGAAATACAGAAAATTCACCAATGGATGATACTTTGAGAATCTGTCCCGCATATCAGCCACCAACGGCATAGCCGCCACCAATGTCGTTGCCCAAGTCGCAGGTAAAGCGCCATTCCACAGTGTCGTCATCCTTCAACTGATAGCGAGAACTACCGTAGTTGGGATACCAACCATTAACTTTGTACATCCAACCGGATAGCGCACCGCAATCAAATTCATACAGATTGTGGATGCCTTCCACATAAGCGCTGTTATAAATGGGCGTCCAGGATGCTTCCATATGGATGCCCTTTTCCTTGCAGACCCGCTGCAACACATCAAAGACAGATTCGCTTTCATAGAAGATTACAGTGGTCTTAGAAAGAATCACGCCACCGGAGGGAACCATTTCCAGCTTGTCGGGATCAAGCATATCCAAATTGTTCAGAATGGTAGAACACTCGATGGAGAAGGTGCAGG
>JAZOUU010000074.1:0-1720 GCA_045658365.1 Faecousia sp.
AACTCGCCTTGCTGAACCGTAAAGGAAATATTGCAAAGGGCCTTTTTCTCACCCTCTGGGTATGTAAAATCTACATTTTTAAATGAATAGCTTTCCATTTTCTCTCCTCTGCCCAGTTCAGCACCACGGGCATCAAACACAAAATTAAATACACAAACTGAAATGAAAGGGTAACGGCGTTCAAGCCAATATACCGGATGCTGGGGAAGTACCGGAAGCCGAAGGCAGATACGATCATGCCGGATAACAGATAGAATCCGCAGAAACCCAAATACAGTAGTGCCATCTTATCCCGGTCATCAAAGCGGTAGATGGAGAAAGCGGTGCGGCCTTTTAAGCCGTAACCCCGGCTTTTCATACTGTCGGCGGTTTCAATTGCGTTTTCCAACGACCAGGTAATCATAATGGACAGAACTGTGATTGCGATTTTTGTCCGGTGCCAAAGACTGCCCTCCGAAATATCTCTCCCGATACTTTTCTGTGCATCCACCACTGCATTCATTTGTGCTTTGAATTTGGGGATAAAACGCAAGGTCATACTCAGCACCAGGGACATCGCCGGGATGATGCGACCAAAGAGGTAGATGAACTTATCGGAGGTAATCACCCGATTAAAATTCATAAACCAAAGCATCACGGTGGCGATCATTACACCAGCAGACAGACCGTAGAGAATACTCTCCAAGGTCAATGGATTTCCCGTGGGGAAATACAGCAGAATGGTGATGCCCTCATGGCTGAAAGCCGGATTCATAAAGGCCGTTAGCAGCATAATGGGTAGACACCATTTCAGGGTAAACAGCACTGCCTTTTTCCCCTCTGCCTGCACTGCGTAAACGATAGCACAGGCAAGAGAGATCCCTTGCGCCAAAGGGTGATTCAATGCCATGGAAAAACCAATCACCAAGGTGAAATACAAGAAATTCACCAATGGTTGATACTTTGCAAACCTATCTTGCATCTTAACCACCAACGGCATACCCACCGCCAATATCGTTGCCCAGGTCGCAGGTGAAGCGCCACTCCACCACATCGCCATCTTTCAGCTGATAGCGGGAACTACCATAGTTAGGATACCAACCATTGACCTTATACATCCAACCGGACAGAGCGCCGCAATCAAATTCATACAGGTTGTGTATACCTTCCACATAGGCGCTGTTGTAAATGGGGGTCCACTCAGCTTCCATATGGATGCCGTTTTCCTTGCAGAGGCGCTGCAGCACATCGAATACAGACTCGCCCTCATAGAAGGTCACTGTGGTTTTACTGAGAATCACACCACCGGAAGGAACCATTTCCAGTTTGTCGGGGTCCAGCATATCCAAATTGTTCAGAATGGTGGAACACTCAATGGAGAAGGTACAAGTATAGGACATACCTTTATCCACTTCTTGATCCTCCGGTTCTACCGGCTTAGGCTTGCCGTCCGGAATGGGATCTGTGTTATACTTATCCTTGCCGTCGGTATAGACCTGATCATTGCTGTTTTCCGGCTTGGAAAGGTAATCGTCATTTCCGGTGGTAGGCTGCGTTGTTGCTTCCGTAGTTTCCTCAGTCGGTGTTTCCGCATCAGGGTCGTAAGCATCTTCCGGCAGTTCGTCCGGGCGAATGACCAATGCTGTCACAGAGCCATCCACGGTCATATTTAGAATCGTGCTTTTGCTGCCGGTAAGGGAAACAGAGGCAACCGCCTTTTCGTCCGCATAGCCAGTTGCGC
>JAZOUU010000075.1:0-25954 GCA_045658365.1 Faecousia sp.
CTGGCGATCATCAAGCAGCCAAAGGCGGAAATTGCCAGACACATGACCAGCAAAACCATATCGCCTTTGCGGAAAAAGTTTTTCAGTTCCCGGCCAAAATCCCGCAAATGATCGCCCCCTTTCAACCAATATATTCTATCACTAAACGCGACAAAAGTAAAGGGAGGAATTGTGGCGAGGATGTGAATATTGGTATGATAAATGATCGTTTACCGCACAACTATGCCCTCCCCTCAGGGGAGGGGGGACCGCTTGCGGTGGGAGAGGCTTTCACCTCTTCCGTCACGCCTATCGGCGTGCCACCTTCCCCAAAGGGGAAGGCTTTCCTCACATAAACGATCATTTAGTGCCGGGGAAAGGAAAGAAGAATCCCGCGGGAGAGAACTCCCGCGGGGAAGATGGGAAGCGAATTATGCCAGATAAATTGCCTTGCAGGCCAGCATGGTCTCGTAGCAGTCCAGCTTGGAGACCAGTTCCAACGGCGCGTGCATGCTCAGCACGGGAACACCGGCATCCACGGTCACAATGTTGCGGTTGGCCATATAGGCAGCCACCGTACCGCCGCCGCCCTGGTCTACTTTACCCAGTGTGGCGATCTGCCAGATGACACCGGCATTGTCCAGCGTGGTGCGGACGTGACCCATGGCTTCGGCTGAGGCATCGGATGCGCCGCCCTTGCCCCGGGAGCCGGTATACTTGAAGATGGAAACACCGAAATTCAGCTGGCTGTTATTCCGGCGGTCGCAGGTTTCCGCAAAATTGGGATCAAAGGCATTGGAGACATCGGCAGACAGGCAGAAGGAGTTGGCAAAGCAATGCTCCAGATTCACACCCTGACCGTCGCAGAGAATGCCCATGAAATATTCAAAAGCGTGGCTCAGCATGCCGGAAACACCAACGCTGCCGATTTCTTCCTTGTCGGCAAGGATGCACACAGCGGTCTTTTTAGGTGTGCCGATGGTAAACAGCGCTTCCAGCTCAGCATAGGCGCAGGCCCGGTCATCGTGACCGTAGGCAGCCAGCAGGCTCCGGTCCAGACCCACCTCCCGGCATTTGCCGGCAGGAACGATGGTCAGCTCTGCGGACAGGAAATCAGACTCGATGAGGCCGTACTTTTCATTCAGCCACTTCATAATGTTCAGCTTCACCAGGTCAGAGCCTTCGCCCTCCAGGGGCTCGGTGCCCAGAATCACATTCAGCTGCTCGCCTTCAATGACCTTGGCGGCGGTTTTCTGGAGCTGGTCAGCAGCCAGATGAATCAAAAGGTCGGAGACCATCAGCACAGGGTCGCTTTCATCCTCGCCAACGGTGATGGTGATGACGCTGCCGTCCTTGCGGTAGACCACTCCGTGCAGCGCCAGGGGAATGGTGGGCCACTGGTACTTCTTGATGCCGCCATAATAGTGGGTCTTGAAATAGGCAATGCCGGAATCCTCGTAAAGGGGATTGGGCTTTACGTCCATACGGGGGGAATCCACGTGGGCGGCGCAGATATTTGCACCCTGAGCGAGGGATTCAGAGCCCACGACAGCCAGAAGAATGGACTTGCCGCGGTTGTTCAGATACACCTTATCGCCGGGCTTAACGGCCATGCCGGGGGTCAGCGGCTGGAAGCCATGCTTTTCCGCCTCACGGACCGCCCAGGAAGTGGCTTCCCGTTCGGTTTTGCAGTTGTCGATAAAGGAAACATAGCGCTTGATATAGGCCTCCATCTCGGCTCTTTCCTCAGCGGTGATGCGAGTGTAGCCGTTTTTAGGCGCGGCCAGCAGGTTTTCACGAAGTTCTTCGGTAGTCATAGGAATTCTCCTTTGCTGTTTTTTTACATTATACCAATTTCCTTGCAAAATGCAAGGCATCTTGTTTCAAAGGCTTCAGGAGTGCTGTCATTTGTCAGTATATAGTCGCATTTTTCCCGAAACCAGCCATCTTCATGCTGTGCGGCAATTCGTTTTTTTGCGTATTCTTCGGAAATGTTGTCCCGGGCGGTGAGCCGCTGGATTCGCGCTTCTATGGGGGCAGTAACAGCAACGGTGACATCGCACAGCTCGGCAAGGCCGCCTTCAAACAAGCCGATGGCATCGATGGCCGCAAGGTCGGGATTAGATGCCAGGGCGCGAAGGACTTCCTCCCGGACGGCGGCGTGGGTGATTTTATTCAGGGTCAACAGGGCGGATTCATTGGAGAAAACCCTGGAACCCAGCAGCTTTCGGTCAAGCTGTCCGTCAATTACAGTGCCGGGGAAATGGTCTTCGATCTTTTGCAAAAGTTTTGGATCGGTTTTCAAAAGATCATGGTAAATGGCATCGCAATCCAGTATCAACGCACCTTGTCGGCGCAAAATTTCCAGCAGAGTGGTTTTGCCGCTGCCTGTGCCGCCGGTGATGCCGATGATCATAATTCCACCTCCGCATCCACAATATGAAATGCGGCGGCTTTTTTCAGCCGATTTTGCACGGCATAGGCCACGCCGCCGCCTACCGGGCAGCGGGCGTACACCCGGTGAATGCTGGGATCATCCAATTCCCGCAGGGCTGCAAACAGCCCGGCGGAGAGGGAATTGATATCGGATTCTTTCCCATAAGAAAGCGGGGCGCAGCCGGCATACAGAGGAAGCTCCTCAGTAAAGCACAGCACCCGGTCACCGGGAATAAAATGGCGGTGGATATATGCGGCGGCTTTTTCACGGCTGCCGGAGACAATGATGATCTCACACTCCGGGGCGTAGTGGCGGTATTTCATGCCGGGGGCTTTTACCACCGCATCTTTATCGATTTGGGCGGTGACGGCTTTGTCCACCACCAGATCTCCCAGCACTTCCAAAAGCTGTTCCGGTGTAATTCCGCCGGGGCGCAGCAGCCGGGGTCGATCTTCGGTTAAATCCACAATGGTGGATTCCACACCCACCCGACAGGGGCCGCCGTCTACAATGGCCTCGATCTTGCCGTCGTGATCGTGCAGCACGTGCTGGGCGGTGGTGGTGGAGGGCTTGCCGGAGAGGTTGGCAGAGGGCGCAGCCACAGGAACACCGGCCAGGCGGATAATCTCCCGGGTGACGGCATTATCCGGGCAGCGGACAGCCACCGTGGGCAGACCGGCGGTAGTACATTTGGGTACAATATCCCGGGCAGGCAGTACCAATGTTAGAGGGCCGGGCCAGAAGGCTTCTGTCAAGGCATAGGCACTTTTCGGAATGTTGTGGCAGAAACGCTTCATGTCCTTGGGATCTGCTACGTGAAGAATCAAAGGATTGTCCTGGGGACGGCCCTTGGCAAGAAATATTTTCGCCACGGCGTTTTCATCCAGACCATTGGCCCCCAGACCGTAGACGGTTTCTGTGGGAATGGCCACCAGACCGCCGTTTTTAATGATTTCCGCGGCTTTTGCCGGGGTGTCCGGGTGGCGGGAAGCTAACATTTGGGTGTACATGACAATCCTCCTTTCTTATGGAAAACGGAGCAGCTACGTATGGTAGCTGCTCCTGATTGCAGTTGATTACACAGTGGGCTGGTTAGCAGCTTCGATGATCTTGACAAACTTCTCTGCAACCAGAGAAGCGCCGCCAATCAGGCCACCATCGATATCGGGTTGAGCCAGCAGTTCATAGGCGTTCTTTTCGTTCATGGAACCGCCGTAGAGGATGGAGATGGCCCGGGCGTTCTTGGAGGAGTACAGCTTACGAACCACAGCGCGGATCAGCTCGCAAACTTCCTCGGCCTGCTCAGGGGTGGCAGTCAGACCGGTACCAATGGCCCAGATGGGCTCGTAAGCGATGACCACTTTACGGATCTTCTCTTCGGGCACATTGGCCAGACCCAGCTTGATCTGCATGGTGATGTGCTCAGCGGTTACACCGCTCTGACGCTGGGCAAGGGTCTCACCGCAGCACAGAATGGGAACCAAACCGGCATCCAGGGCAGCCAGAACCTTGGCATTGACATCGGCATCGGTCTCACCGTACATTTCACGGCGCTCAGAGTGGCCGATGATTACGTATTTGCAGCCGGCATCTACCAGCATGTTGGTGGCGATTTCGCCGGTATATGCGCCGGAGGCGTTGGCATTGCAGTTTTCTGCGCCGATGCCTACCCGGGTCTCACGCATAGCGCGGACAGCGGCAGGAATGCACACAGCAGGTACGCACAGTGCCACATCGCACCAGCGGCCCTTGGGCATGATAGCCTTCAGCTCATTCATAAACTCCTTGGTTTCGGAGGGGGTCTTGTTCATTTTCCAGTTGCCGGCAATGACGGTCTTACGATACTTTCTGTTCATTTTTATTCTCCTTAATATATGCGCATCGCATGGCGATGTGATTTACAAATTTATTTTGGAACGGGAGCCTATCAAAGCCTCCCTCTGATGAGGGAGGTGCCCCAAAGGGGCGGAGGGAGAGATCTCTCCCCCAGTCACGCATGCTGCGTGACAGCCCCCTTTACACAAGGGGGCCTTTTACACGCTTTAGAGCTTACTTATCCTGCAGGCAGGCAATACCGGGCAGCTCCAGGCCTTCCAGGAATTCCAGGGAGGCGCCGCCGCCGGTAGAAATGTGGGTGATCTGATCTGCAAAGCCCAGCTGTTCGCAGGCAGCAGCGCTGTCGCCGCCGCCAACGATGGTCACAGCATCGGAATCGGCCAGCGCCTGGGCAACGGCAATGGTGCCCTTAGCCAGGGTGGGATTCTCAAACACGCCCATAGGTCCGTTCCAAACCACGGTCTTGGCAGCCTTGGCAGCAGCAGCGAATTCAGCGCAGGCCTTGGGGCCAATGTCCAGACCCATCTGGTCGGCGGGAATGGCGGTGCAGTCAACATAGTCAACAGCGATCTCGGCGTCAATGGGGCTGGGGAATGCGGGAGAAACAGCGGTGTCAACAGGCAGCAGCAGGTTTACACCCTTTTCCTTGGCCTTCGCCATCATTTCCTTGCAGTAGTCCAGCTTCTCATTGTCAACCAGGGACTTGCCAACGGTGTAGCCCTGAGCGGCCAGGAAAGTGTAAGCCATACCGCCGCCGATGATCAGGGTGTCGACCTTTTCCAGCAGGTTGTTGATAACATTCAGCTTATCGGAAACCTTGGCGCCGCCCAGAATGGCGACGAAGGGACGCTCGGGGTTAGCCAGCGCCTTGCCCATGATGGAAACTTCTTTCTGGACCAGGTAGCCGGAAACAGCGGGTAGATAGTCAGCCACGCCAGCGGTGGAGGAGTGAGCCCGGTGGGCGGTGCCGAAAGCATCGTTGACGAAGATGTCGGCCAGGTCTGCCAGAGCCTTGGAAAGCTCGGGATCGTTCTTGGTCTCGCCCTTGATGTAACGGGTGTTCTCGATCAGCATCACGTCGCCGTTCTTCAGAGCAGCGGCCTTGGCCTTGGAATCCTCGCCGGCAACGTCGGAGGCCATGATGACTTCCTTGCCCAGCAGCTCGGAAATCCGCTCGGCAACGACCTTCAGGCTCAGCTCGGGCTTCCATTCACCCTTGGGCTTGCCCATGTGGGAGCAGAGAATGACCTTGGCATCATGCTCGACCAGGTACTTGATGGTGGGCATGGCAGCCACGATCCGCTTGTCGGAAGTGATTTTTCCGTCCTTGGTGGGAACGTTGAAGTCGCAGCGGCACAGGACCCGCTTGCCGGCAACTTCAATGTCTTCGATAGACTTCTTGTTGTAGTTCATGCTGATTCCTCCAATTATAATTGGGGTAATTACCCCTTCATTTTTCCATAATCCTGCAGTCCGGGAAAGGACAGCTGCCGCAGCGCTTCATACACAGTAATGGCGACGGCGTTGCTGAGGTTCAAGCTTCGGGTGTCCGGCAGCATGGGAATGCGGACACATTCGTCATAATGCTCGTCAAGAAAATCCTCCGGAAGACCTTTGGTTTCCTTGCCGAAGAAGAGGTAGCAGTCCTCTTCAAAGTTTGCCTCGGTGTAGCACCGGGGAGCTTTGGTGGACAGGCACCACATTTGCTTCACCTGGTTCCTGGCGAAAAAGTCCTGGAGATTTTCATAGTCCAGAACTTCTACCTTGCTCCAGTAGTCCAGGCCCGCCCGGCGAACGGCTTTTTCCGAAATGTCAAAGCCCAGAGGGCGGATCAAATGCAGCCGGCAGCCGGTGGCGGCGCAGGTTCTTGCGATGTTTCCGCAATTTTGAGGAATTTCCGGTTCTACCAGAACAATATTCAGCAAAACCAACACCTCAAATCCGGGATTTTATATTTTTTAAGTACGTGCTACCTATTGTATGACAAAGTTTTGACAAAATCAATCCAAAAAAGCGAAATATTGCAAGTTTTCATACTATATACATAAAAAAAGTTTGAGAACCCGGAAATTTGTGAAAAATGCGGAATTAATATTTAGAAAATATTAATTTCTTACAGGGAAATAGAGATTTGCTCACGAAAACCAACAGGCGACACATTGACTTTTTAGAAATTTTATGAGAGAATACACTACATAAATTACAACAGAAAAAGGGGATAACATCATGACCCAATCCAGAACCCATAACTGCGGCGAGCTGCGGCTTAGCGATGCAGGAAAACAGGTTACCATCGTCGGCTGGCTGGAAAATGTCCGGGAGGTCGGCGCAAACTTCGCATTTTTGGTTTTGCGTGACTACTACGGAACTACCCAGGTGGTGGTCGATTCCGAGGAAATGATGCAGACCATTAAGGGTATCAATAAGGAATCCACCATTTCTGTTTTCGGCACTGTCCGGGAACGGGAAAGCAAAAACACCAAGATTCCTACCGGTGAAATTGAAGTGATTCCCGAGGAAATCAAGGTTCTCGGAAAGTGCCGCTATAATCAGCTGCCCTTTGAAATCAACAAAAGCAAGGATGCAGATGAGAACGTTAGACTCAAGTACCGTTTCCTGGATCTGCGCAATCCCGCGGTGAAGAGCAATATCATCCTGCGCTGCCAGGTGGTTGCCGAGCTGCGGCGGCTGATGACAGAGAAGGGATTTTTGGAAATTACCACCCCTATTCTGACCGCATCTTCCCCCGAAGGCGCCCGGGACTATCTGGTGCCTGCCAGAAATCATCCCGGCAAGTTCTATGCGCTGCCCCAGGCGCCCCAGCAGTTTAAGCAGCTGCTGATGACCTCCGGCTTTGATAAGTATTTCCAGATCGCTCCCTGCTTCCGGGATGAGGATGCCCGGGCTGACCGGACGCCCGGCGAGTTCTATCAGATGGATATGGAAATGGCCTTTGCCAATCAGAATGACGTGTTGACCACTCTGGAAGATGTGTTGGTGCCGGTGTTCCAGAAATACGGCAAGTACAAAAGAATTTCCTCTGCGCCCTTCCGTCACATCCCCTTTAACGAGGCTATGGAGCGCTATGGCTCCGATAAGCCCGACCTGCGGATTGATCTGGAGATCGAAGATATCTCTGAAGAGGTCCAGGGCTGCGGATTCGGCCCCTTTGAAGGCGCTTGTGTCAAGGCTGTGGTGGTGCACGATTTTGCCCAGGCGAGAAAGTGGATCGATAAGCTCCTGGCGGATGTGGAAGTGCAGACGGGCAATAAGGCCTGCTGGGTAAAAATGGACGAAAACGGCCAGCTTACCGGCGGCGTTTCTAAGTTCCTGCTGGAGAAGCAGGAAGCCCTTGCTGCAAAGCTGGGGCTGAAGCCCGGCAGCTTTGTGTGCATGGCAGCCGGAAAGAAGGCTGCCGCCCAGAAAACCGCCGGTGTGATCCGTACCATGCTGGGTAAGCGGGTCCCGGGTCACTTTGATGAAGAACAGTACGCCATTTGCTGGATTGTGGATTTCCCCATGTATGAGATGGGCGAGGAATCCGGGCAGCTGGAATTCTGCCATAACCCCTTCTCCATGCCCCAAGGCGGCATGCAGGCGCTGCTGGATGCTGAGGGCGATACGGATAAGCTGCTGGCCATTAACGCAGACCAGTATGACCTGGTGGTCAACGGCTATGAATCCGCCTCCGGCGCAGTTCGGAATCACGATCCGGAAATCATGGTGAAGGCCTTCCAAATGGTCGGTCTGGGAGAAGAGGATGTGAAGGCCAAATTCCCCGCCATGTACAACGCATTTTGCTACGGCGCGCCTCCCCATGCAGGCGCAGCCCCCGGTGTGGATCGGCTGATCATGCTGCTGACCGGCGAGGAGAGCATCCGGGAAGTTATCACCTTCCCCATGAACAAGAATGCCCAGGATTTGATGATGGGCGCTCCCACCTGCGTGGACCAGTCCCAGCTGGATACGGTTCATATCGCGCTGAAGGACGAAGAATAATTCAAAAGAACGCCCCACGGGAACTCCCTGTGGGGCGTTTTGTTTAGGCAAGGAGCATGCCCAGCAGCGCCCGGTCGGTAAGCGCGACGTGGCTGTAGGCGGCATCCAAAATGGTGTCAATATTTTCTGCGCTGTTTTCAATTTCCTTGGAGTAAGCCTGGGCTGTGGCGCAGATCTCACCGCCCAGCAGACGAACCAGGATGCAGGATAGCAGGATCAGCTTTACCCGGCTGGTAAGGTCATAATCCGATACGGCTTGCAGCCAATACCGCTCTACACCGTAGCGGGCCAGCTTTCGGAAGTCCTCCGTCCAGGGGGTGGGTGTGTGGGGAGAAGTCAGCCGCTGCGCCCAGCTGTCCGTCAAAATTTCCAAAGAGGAGAAGAAACCAAGCAGGGCATCGAAATTTGCCGGGAGCATCCACTCGGAAGCCCGGGATAAAATGGTTTTGGGAGAAAAGTCAGGTACCGATACGCCGTCTAAAAGTGCTTGCGTTTGATGTCCGTAAAACAGCAGAAGGATCAAAGCTTCCGGTACGCTGTAATGGGGATTTTCCAGAATTCCTATGGCCGTTTTTCGGGTTTCCAGAAGAATGGACATGGCTTCTTCGTCATATTCAGCCTGGCCGCCGCCGGGGGCTGCCGTTTCTACCATGGGAGCGGAGGGGGAAGAAAAGATGAGCCGGGCGGCTTCCGGGCAGGACAGCTCCAATCCCAGTTCCACAAAATTGCCGTAATCGTGGGTCAGGCGGGGGTAATCCCGGCAGACCTGGCAGAGAGCATTTTCTCCCAATTCCGCTTGAATTTGACACAGACCGTCCTGCCGCCACATGGGACAGCGGCCATTTTCGTTGACCATCACGGTGCCGGCTTCAGGGTCGTCTGCCATGACACTGCGAAGGCGATCCCCTAGTTCTCCCGGCAAGCTGCGGTAATACTTTGCGGTTTTCGGATCCAGCTGGACCTCCCAGTCTTTGCAGCAGCTGTCGGGACAGCGGCCGGCAATGCAGCGGAAACGGTCATAATAGTGGCTTTTTCTGATCAGCATCGGTGACTCCTATTCAAAAGAAAAGCGCATACAAGAACGTATGCGCTTTGGCTTATTATTCTTTCGTTTCCTCAGTGTGGATGGCGTACATGGTGGATGCGGCATCCTGCAGGGCGGCTTTGCCGGAATCTGCAGCGGATTTCAGCTGCTCAATGTGGGTGCCGATCTGGTCGGCGATGGTGGAGAACAGCTTGGCGGCATCGTCCACCTGGGTAGCTGCTTCCGACAAGGTGGCGGTGGCTTGAAAATAAATCTGTTCAGCCCGCTCCTTGGCAGCTCGCTCGGCCTGTTCTGCCCGGCGGTATGCTTCCAGCTCGGCGTTGGTCAGCTGCTGGGTGCCGGCGGAGGACTGCAATTCTTCCAGCTGGGCCTGGAGCTGGGCAATGAGGGCATCCTTTTCGGATTCTGCTGCTGAGGCTTGGGTGGCGCGTAAGGCAGAAAGCTCATCTCTCAGCGCCTGGTTTTCAGACTTCATTTGGTTGATGAGACCGGTATGTTTATGATTCATATATTCAATATAGTGAACCACATCTTGACGGTTGAAACCGTTAAATGCGCTGCGGAAGCTATGGGACTCGGCCATAGAGAAGCACCTCCAAAATTGAAAAAATGAATTACGGCAATACACAGAATTCTTTATTTTTGGATTATAACACAAAAGCTTACAAAAAACAACTGGTTTTCTCTATTTAACATTTACGGAAACGACTTTATGTCTTTTCAAAAATGGGATTTTCTGCTATAATACCTAAAAAGGAGGGCGGAGCTATGAATTACGAGATGATCGATTTTCGTGCTCGTTCGTCTTTGCTAATGCGGAAATGTAGTTGCGCTTTATGAATTCATATTTTATTCAAAGTTTGTTTCTATTTGCTTTAACTGCGTGGCGTATACTGGAAAATAACATGCCAAGATTATACACATTGTTGAGAAAGGAACCCTGACAATGCTCGAATTGAAAAATATAACAAAAGAATATCCGGCAGGTGACGGAAAGGTCACGGCATTACGGGGCATTGATTTGCAATTTAGAAGCAGTGAATTTGTATCGATCCTGGGCCCCTCCGGCTGCGGTAAGACCACGATGCTGAATATCATCGGCGGTCTGGATCAGTACACCAGCGGCGATTTGGTAATCAATGGACGAAGCACAAAGAATTTTAAAGACCGGGATTGGGACAGCTACCGCAACCATTCTGTGGGATTTGTATTCCAAAGCTATAATCTGATTCCTCACCAAACCGTATTGCAGAACGTGGAGCTGGCGCTGACCTTGTCCGGCGTATCAAAACATGAGCGCAGAAAGCGCGCGAAGGAAGCTCTGGAGCGGGTCGGTCTGGGCGATCAGCTTCGCAAAAAGCCCAATCAAATGTCTGGCGGACAGATGCAGCGCGTGGCCATTGCCCGGGCCATTGTCAATAACCCGGATATCATCCTGGCGGATGAGCCAACCGGCGCGCTGGACACACAGACCAGCATCCAGGTCATGGATATTCTCCGGGAGATCGCAAAGGACCGGCTGGTCATCATGGTCACCCACAACCCGGATCTGGCAAGGGAATATTCCAGCCGGATCGTCCGGGTCGTGGATGGAAAGGTGATCGATGATACAGCGCCTTTGACCGAGGCGGAAATCGAATACGAGCGCGCTGAGGAAAAGAAAAAGACCGAGAGTCACAAGAAAGAGAAGAAGCCTTCCATGTCGCTGGCCACTTCTTTCGGACTGTCTCTGCGAAATTTGATTTCCAAAAAAGGGCGCACGACGCTGACCTCTTTTGCCGGGTCCATCGGTATTATCGGTATTGCGCTGATCTACGCGGTATCCCAGGGAATGACTACCTATATTAATATTATCCAGGAGGAGACCCTGTCTTCTTATCCGCTGACCATTCAGGCGGAATCCATGGATATTGGCAGCTTGATGACCATTTTTATGGGGCAGGCCCAGTCTGGCAATGACCACGATAAGGATGCTGTCTATCAAAAGACAATGATCTACGATTTGATCAATTCTCTGAATTCCATGGAAACGACCGAGAACGATCTGGAAAGCTTTAAAGTGTATATTGAGCAGCAGCTTGCTGATCCGGAGAGCCCCCTTTCCCAAGCGGTCAGCGGTGTTCAGTATACCTATGATTTGGATATGCAGGTCTACACTGAGAATATTGATGGGGATATCATTCCGGCAGATACGCAGGAACTGATGCAGGAATTGCTGATTGAATACTTCGGTATGGATATGTCTTCTATGATGAACATGTCGGAATCCTACGGTGTGAGCATGGATTCTATGGCAAGCCTTTCACCTATGGGTTCGTCCATCAATCTGTTTAAGGAAATGCTACCCGGCGAGAATGGAAAACTGGTCAGCGAAATGCTGGAAAATCAGTATGATGTTATCTATGGCTCCTGGCCTAACAGCTATAATGAGATCGTTCTCGTGGTGGATGAAAACAACGAACTAGACGATATGACTTTGTATGCGCTGGGGCTTAAGTCTAAGGAAGAAATTGATGCGTTGGCTGATGCTGCCTTTAATAAGACCAAGCTGGAGATCACAGAGCAAAGCTGGAGCTTTGAAGAGATCTGCGACATGGATTTTCGTGTGGTCTTCAATGCGAACTGCTATACCTTGGATGAAACGACGGGCCTGTATACCGATCTGCGGAAAACCGATGCCGGTCTTAAGTATCTCTACGTCAATGGCTTGGATCTGAAGGTGTCCGGCATTATCTGTCCCAAGGAGGATGTCACTGCGGCGATGCTCAACTGCACCATCGGGTATACCAGCAAGCTAACAGAGTATGTTATTGAAGAGAGCAAAGATACCGCGCCCATTCTCGCTCAGCTGAATGCTAAGGAAACAGATATCTTTACTGGTTTGCCCTTCCGGGAAAATACCGGCAATCTGACAAATGCGGAAAAAATGGACGCGTTTATTGACTATATAGCTGATCTGAGTGAAGAAGGAAAAGCCAAGACTTATATAAAGATTAAGAGTATACCCTCTGCGGAAGAGCTGGCTGCCATGATGGCCCAGGCGATGGCCGGACAGACCCGTGAAACGATGGAAAAAACCATGCTGCAGGTAATTATCACCCAGACCGGTATGGCGGAAGAGGAACTGCGGGAGTACCTTGGAGCTATGACGGATGCGGATATTGAAGAAATGTATGCCCAAATGGCGGAGCAGCAGGTAAAAATGCAGTATGCTGCAAGTGTGCAGAGACAAATGGCAGCGATTCCGCAAGCGCAGCTGGCCGGTGCGTTGACGATGGAGATGGGAAGCTATACCGAGGAGCAGTGCGCGCAGTACTACGATGAGGTTCTGGAATTCTCCGAATCCACCTATGAGGACAATTTGCTGAAGCTGGGGTATTTGGATCTGGCATCTCCCGCATCTGTCAACCTTTATGCCACCACCTTTGAGAGCAAGGATATCATTGAGGATGCCATCGCTGAATACAACAACGGCCGCGACGAACTGAGCCAGATCAAATATACGGACTATGTGGGGCTGATGATGAGCTCTGTAACCACCATCATCAATGCCATCACCTATGTGTTGATCGCGTTTGTTGCTGTTTCGTTGATCGTATCTTCCATTATGATCGGCGTGATCACCTTGATCTCGGTTCAGGAGCGTACCAAGGAGATCGGTGTACTTCGCGCGATCGGCGCGTCCAAGCGGAATGTGTCCAGTATGTTTAATGCGGAAACGGTGATGATCGGTTTTGCATCCGGCGCCATCGGCGTGTTTATGACGAAATTGCTGTGTATTCCCATTAACGCCATTTTGCATTACTTGACCGGTATTGGAAATCTGAAAGCATATCTGCCGTGGAGCGTTGCGCTGATTCTTACAGCTATCAGTGTACTCTTGACGTTGATTGCAGGTGTGATCCCGTCCCGCAGCGCGGCTAAGAAGGACCCTGTTGTGGCATTGAGAACGGAATAAAAGTAAAATGAGGGTGGGCCATGATATTGACCCACCCTCACAATGTATATAGCGCAGATACGTTCCGCATGGGAATCGATTTGTATTTCCGCCAGAGGCGGGAATAAATGTTCGTCTCAGTCAATCGCCGGCGGCAACAGTCCATCTTACTGTTGCATTTGGATTTTCGATTCCCGTACGGCAAAAAAGAACACCACCCATTTGGGTGGTGTTCTTTTTTGGTGAACTGAGTGCATTAACATCCGAACTATTTTCCATTGCTTCTAATTCTTCCGCAGTGGGAATGGTAACAGGATCATCTGTGTAAGTCAGATAGAAAACCAGCTTGTCGTCATAAAGATAAATTGCCTTGACCAGCCCATCGATCAGCCGTTCCTTGTTCTTCTGAATGTGCAGATCCAAATCACGGTAGCGATGGAGCGTAAAGAGAATCATCTCCTTGCTAATCTTCGGCATCTTGGCCTCTTCTTCCTTAATCGCCGCAATCAAACGGTCTTCCTCTGCCTCCAGCTCCTGCAAACGGGCCTTGGTATTGCGGGTCACGACACCCATTTCGATGGCGTTCATCATGTTCTGAATGCCGGAACGCACATGCTTGAGCTGGGATTGCAGAGCGGGGATCATATCGTTCCCCTTGTCCAGCAGCGCAATAATCTCATCGGCAATCCGATTGAGAGTCTCTTCATCATGGAGCAGAGTGACAAGAAACGCAAGCACCTTATCCTCGATCCAGTCCTTGCGAACCGCCTTCTTGTCGCACTGATGCCGTTTCGCGGCGGCGCATTTGTAGTAGCGGTAGATCACGCCGTTGGGCTTGTTTGCGCTGTCACCGACCATCATGGTCTTGCAGAGTCCGCAAAACAACTTGGTTGTCAACAAATACGGGTCTGCCGCCTTTGCCTTGCCCGGTGCGTGTTTGTTCTGCTGCAGCCGGGCAGCGACCCTCTCAAACAGTTCTTCCGGTATAATGGCAGGGATGCCACCAGGCGTTACGATGCCCATGTAATGGTACTCGCCAATGTAGTTGCGGTTGTTAAAAATACGAGTCAGTGAATTCTTGTTGAAGCGGTTTCCTCTGGTGGTGCGAAGACCTCTGGCATTGAGGTCTTCGACGATATCTGTCATGCTTTCTCCGCCTGCATACCTGCGAAACAGCTCCAGAACAAGCGGTGCCTGCACCGGGTTAATCTGATAGTGCTGTTGATCATCAATGCTGTATCCGTATGGAATCGTGCCACCGTTGAATTTGCATTTTAATGCATTGTCGGTCATTCCGCGAGTTACCTTTTCGCCAAGATCAATGTTGCTGAACTCCGCCAAGGCTTCCAGAATTGCTTCTGTGAGAATGCGATCCTTTCCTTTGGAAAGGGTCTCTGTTGCGGACAGGACTTGCACTCCCCGTTCTTCCAATAACGCCTTATATACCACGGAGTCTCTGCGGTTTCGGGAAAAACGATCCAACTTCCACACAATGATTACATCAAACAGGCCCTTTTCGCTATCCTTCACCATTTGCTGAAAAGCTGGGCGCTTAGTGGTTTTTGCGGAGTAGGCACGATCAATGTAAGTGTTTACAATTTCAATGTCATTTCTTTCAGCATATACTTTGTTTTCTCGAATCTGTCCTTCAATAGATTCTTCTCTTTGATTATCGCTGGAATAACGTGCATAGATTACACCTCTTAGCATACGAATCACGCTCCTTTGCAGATTTCTCTACTTTCACCGTAACACCCCTGTCAATAGAAAATCGCTTCACGGACATGACTCACCAAATCTTGCACAAAATCGACCACCTGTAGTTGTGCAAGTCGAACAAATCAAATGTAAACAATTTGTAAATCTTACTTTTGGATGAAAAAGCCAGAAAATGACCGGATTTGGGTCATCTTCTGGCATTCCTTCTATTTAGTTTTCTCGGCCAAAAGCCAGTCCACAGACACTCCTAAAATGTCCGCTATGGCATTTAGCTCGTTGTCATTTTCCTTGTGCTTACCACGCTCTGTCTTCATAAGGTGTTGATTCAACGCCCTTTGCTTGCAAATTGGCAACCATGCGATCGAGTTTACCTTGCCACATTTTCTTAAACCACGCAGTATGGCCGAACCACTTTACGAGAGTGGGGCTGATTGCATAATAGGTACGAATAAATGCACGACCATACCAAGTTACGGCAAGGGTACAGTCGCGATATCGACGAAGAGTCCAAACCTGCGGGCAATCGTAGGAGCCGTAAACGGCTGTAGCAATATAGCAATACCCTTCCTTTTCTTTCTCCGGAACCGATTTTGTGTTATGATTAGGGTTAATTTCTTTTATTCTACTATTAATGCTATGCATTTTTTCAATTATTTCATTATGCCGTTTGGCATGATCTGTGGTTAATGGTTCTAGCTGTGCTAGACCATGAAGCCACAAGAGGTTTTCTACATGGTCAAACAAAATGGTATACCAGAATAGAGTATCATGACCAATCATCATATTTTCGATAACCCTAATATATGACTCTTCGAGCTTGTAAAAATATCTATAAACATATATATCATCAGCAGCATAGGGTGGAGGATTTGTTTTATAAACAAACTTGCTCTGAGTTGCCCGGATTACATCATTACTGATTTGATGAATCAACTGTTCAATTTCTGTTTTATCCGTTTCTTTCTTATATGCTCCCTCAATAGTAGGAAAAACCATGATAAGAACATCACATTTTTGCTCTTTTTTATAAAGGTCTTCGTTATACAGAGCTACTCTCAAGCCAGCATATGCGCCATAAAAAACAGCTTCTAGATTATCCGGATCTTCTTGCACAACTAGGTCGTAATATTTTTCAGCATCTTCCCAGTTTTCTTTCTGCCTTGCAGAGCGAGCATTTCGAAGATTCTTCTCCGCAAGCTCTGAATTATCCACTTTAACTGTTCCCTGAACTTCAACCGTTCCCTCGACCATCATTTTCTTGGCTTCTTCAACAGAATATTTTGTTCCGCAAGACTGGCATACAAAGACGCCGTCCTGTTTCAACAAATCTGTGCTTCCGCACATTTCACAGGTTAGTTGTTTCATTCTTCATTCCTCCGTGTGTTATAGAAATCTTTGATTGTTTCAAACATTGGGTTTAAACTCTCTTGGGCGTTATTAGTAACAGGAATCAAGATGTTTATAGTTTTCTGCTTTCCTGTTTTGATTTTCTTTTTCTGCTTTTCATTCAGAGCAGAAAAAACATCCACAAAATAAAAACCAGCAGGCTTAGACAAAGATAGGTATATCAATATAACCGGTAAATTGTTCTGAAGTGCGTAATTTGCGTTTGACAGACTGATCTTACAGGAAACCATTTCTGGCGTTCTTTTAAGAGGGCATATTGTTTGTTCTGTTCCTTTAATCTGCAACAACGCAATTTGTCCAGTCGGCTTCCCAAAATCAAACAATTCAATAATTCCGTCGATTCCATAATCTCGTTCAGTGATGTTGCGAAATAACGCATCACCATTGTCGTAGAAACTATTGATTCTTTTGCGAACAGTGTCCGTTGCCTTGGTTTCAGTAACATGTGAAGAAACTCTATTCATTTTTATACTCTTGCTTTCTTATTCCTTTCATCCAAAAGAAAATTAAGGACTGTAATAATTTCCGCTTTATTTTTTGCGGTTTTGAGCTCTTTGACTTTCGCAGCTATTTCTTCTTCAAGGTCTGCAAGAATTTCGTTGCTCATCGGATCACTAAATCGAATTTTCTCGGCAAGTTTTGTAAGCGCCGCTTTGGTATCGGTATCCGTTTCAGCGCTTGCCAACATTTCTACGTCAACCTGCAGTGATTTGATGTAGAAAACTTTCTTTTCTACCTTTTCTTCAACACGGTTGATTTCTTTTCTGCTGGTTTCCGTTCCAATCAAACAAATTGCCGAAATGCCAAGTATCAACGCGCACACCACAATAGCAATCCAACTTGCCGTTAATGGCAGCGCCATAAATATTGCAAATGCAATAATCTGAACGATTAAATATGCAATTCCAACAAAGATTAACGGAATGCCAAGGAATTTGCTTTTGAGAGTATCTGCACCTTTAAACGCAAACTTCCAAATAGCGATCTGCAAAGCAAAAGCAACGGCGGCAAATACATAAGCAATCCAAAATGTTGCAGTTTTAGCTGTTGGAACTGCAAAAGCAATTACATTAAAAAGTACAAATGCTATTGCTAATACGGCATAAGCCATACCTTTATTATTCTTCATTCATCAACCCTCCCTTTTACTGCCACATTTCGGGCAGAATTTGCCGGGTTTAATAAATTTAAATCCGCAGTTGCTGCAAGTATCCGGTGATGACTGCGGTGTTCCGCATTCATCACAGAAAGCAGCACCGGGTGTCAGCTTTGCACCGCAGTTATCGCAGAAGGAGTTCCCAACTGTTTGCGGCCCAACGGCAACACCTGCAAAAGCATCGTTTACAGCACCGCCGACCATACCACCGACAGTGCCTCCGATACCTGACATAACACCAAGACCGATACCCATATTAGTGAATTCACCAACGCCTTCGTTTTGGGCGGCGTGCTCAGCAACATCAAAGCCACGCTCTTGCTGATATGTATAACCTTCGGTAGCTCGTTTCTGTGCCAAAGCCTGCGATTCGATAACTGTCTTTTGCGCTTCGGTTTGAGCGTAAATAACATCTGTCTGTTGCTTTAACTTTGCTTCTGCAATATCTGCATACTGTCGGAAATGCAACTCTTTGAATTTTTCATATTGAGGATCACCATCAGGCTTTACGATGGTAGTTACGAAAAAGCGGTTTAGTGTTACGCCGTATTCTTCAAAATCACCAAGTAAGCGTGTCTGAATCCCTTTAGAGAAAACTTCAAGACTTTCATCAATCTCAAAAATATTGATGGCACTTGCTTTCATTTCCTGTGCGATGGAGGTTTTAACCCTTGTCATCAAGAAAGCACGGAAGAATGTAGTAAGTTGATTTCTATCAAGAACACGTTCGGTGCCAACAAGTTTTACAAGCAGTTTTCGGGAATCCTCCACGCTAAGTGCCATTTCACCGGATGCGCCGATAGACAATGGGAACTTATATGTAGGTTCAACATACTGAATTTTACTGTCAGTACCCCATTTAATAGCCATCTGCTCAGTTTTATTTATAAAATAAACTTCGCAGTGGAAAGGTGTTTCCCCGCCTGTGGGAATGTTGATAAACTTCCTGAGAAGCGGGATATTTTGAGTTTCAAGTGTGTGCCGTCCGGGACCAAACAAGTCAAGAGCCTGTCCATTCATAAAGAATATGGCTTCCTGACTTTCGTGCACGATCAACTGAGTGGTCGTGTTAAAATCCTCGCACGGATGCTTCCATATGAAGGTGCTGTTGACGCCTTCATACTTAATGATTTCGGCAATCTGTGCCATTATGTAACCTCCCGTGATTTTTAGAAAATCTGTCTAAAAGTCGATAAATCTATTATAATTACGTATAATTCCTATGTCAAGTTGAATTGCCGTCTTTTGGGTTGTTTTCCAAGCCCCAGTCAGACAGTAAAATAGTTGTGAAAGGGGCGATATTCAATGGAACTTGACTATTCTCAAATTGGAAAACGCATCGCACAGCGTAGGAAGGAGTTGGGCTTGAAGCAGACAGAAGTTTGCGAGCGGGCCGGGATCAACGACAAGTATCTGTCATGCATTGAGCGAGCGACTTCTATTCCTTCCCTGGAGGTAGTCATGCGCCTCGCCCTCGCATTGGATACCACTCCGGATACATTCTTGACCGGCAGCATTCGGTTTGAAGATGATCAATGGCGGGATGTTGCTGAGATGCTTCGCAATATGAATCCAGCCAAGCTGAGTCTGGCAAAGAGTTTCCTGTCCTGGCTTGCAGATCAGCCCCTGAACTCTTAACACACGAATTTCGTAGATATACAACAAGCCACCGTTGCTCGATGTGAGCGACGGTGGCTTTTGGCTATATGTAAAAGAAGCATAGTCAGAACATTTTATTATTCCCTATAGCCATTAAGTAGGGCACCGATAAGTGCCCTGCTTTCTTTTTTGTTGAGAAATACCGAAAAAAATCATGATGCTTATGGAACCAATTAATGACGAAATGGAGTGTGAAAGCCGACAAAAGTTCAGATCTCCGTGTTGTACCGGAGATCGCAACAGCCCCAGTACAGCAAAGTATCCCATCTTGCAAATGGGATGCAGAGGATCTGCGTGCAATAGCCAAGCGTGCTTATCCTCGACGCGCAGCGTATAACTCATTTGACAATGGTGAGATGCGATGCGTACGCATTTTAAGAGCTGGGTGTCCTGCGACGCTGCGAGGTGGCGTCTGCGGATACACAGCGGACACAGCGGCCATTGCAGCCCGGTGTGCCTGCCATGCAGCCAGCATGGCGATACACCGAGGCAAAACGGGCGCGTCCAACAACATGGTTATTTTACGAATAACCGTAAAATAACCATGTTGCGATAATTATTCGATAAAAATGCGTGGTTATTTGCCTGCTTTCGACCGTAGAGTCGTAAAGAAGCAAGGCACATTGTCCTAAAAACAGTAGTCTACCGGGCGTTGGTCGCGTCACGGGTAGCGTGAGTCACGGCGAGCTATTGTTTCTTAGCGGGTATGCCTACAATACCCTCCGGAGGTGCACTCCGGTAAAGCCAGATCTGAAAAAAGATACGCATGTGGGTA
The DNA here is from genome assembly GCA_045658365.1 of Faecousia sp. Classification (GTDB taxonomy): domain Bacteria; phylum Bacillota; class Clostridia; order Oscillospirales; family Oscillospiraceae; genus Faecousia. The sequence goes on from JAZOUU010000075.1 coordinate 19,950, forward strand.
GCCGAGTTGAACAGCAATGGCGGATCACGCCGTCCGAAAGCATCGAGTTGACTGCCGATGCAGGTGTAAATTGATTAAATCAAAAATTTAGGAGGACAAAATTATGTCTAAATCTGAGCGGCTGGATGCCGTAATGAAGCGCAATGCTGCGCGCAGTACCGAAAAAGAGGTCGCCAAATTGACCAACGATGTAACTATAAAACCCTATAGACGGAATATCGAAAGATTCTGCAATTGGGCAAAGGAACTTGGTGTCACCCGATACCACCACATCAACGAATTCGGCTACACGCCTACGACCCTGATTCAGAAATATGCGGACCATCTTGTGTCTACCGGTTTGAAGGCAACCTCTGTCCATACATACCTGGCTCCGGTATGCAAGGGGCTGGGGATTTGCATGTCGGAGATTGCAAAACCCGCCCGCTTGTCCAAGGACATTGTGAAAAACACCAAACTGCACCAGAATGCAGCAGGTGCAAAGCAGATGAAAGATCCTGCAAACGCACGGTTGTGCAAGCTGGCAGAATTCGTTCCCGTGCGCCCGCAGGCAATGGTCAAGCTCGCAGCTGTCAACATTAGGGTCGACGAAAACGGCGACAATATTGTCGTTATCCGCGATAAAGGCGGTAAGCTGTCCATTCAAATTTTGCTGCCCCATGAAGTCGCTCTTGTCCGTCATTTGCTGAGCACGGATGCTGAAGGACGACCGCTGAAACCCGGAGAGCGGCCTTTCTCCACCAAGGACTTGCAGCAGATCGCATGGAGCAAATTCCGTATTGAGCGTGCTCAGCATATTGAAGAATATTTTGAGAAACACTTCAATGCGTGGAAGACCATGCCCAGCAAGACCTTGGAAGATCGCAAGCGCCGGGCTGAAGCCAAGGCGGCAGCAGAACGAGAGAAAAAAGAGTGGATTGACAAGATCGTGGCGAAATATATGAAGGAACACCCCAAGGACACGAAAGAGAAAGTTGATGCTTATCGCCAGCAGTTGGAGAATCCGGCACCCATCAGTATCCGTGGTGGCAACCGGGAGCGAGCCATCGCCCTGGGCCGCCCCACGGAGTATGATCGGGTGGCGGTTCGGATCGCATCTGTCTATGCGCTCTCTCACTGGGTCGACGAGAGCACCATCAGAAATTATCTAACCAAGTGACTTTTTTGTTAGAAAACCGAACTTGAAATCATTATTAAGATGTACAACCCCAGCTGGCCCGATGCAAAGGGCATCGGGCGGGTTCCCGGGGTGGCTCCCCGGGAGCTGTACTGGGGCGGTACTTTTGTCGGGCCGCCCTCGCGGAGGCGGGGGCGGTTTTCTAAAACGAAGAAAGGAGGTCTGCACAATGCTGAATAGGCTGTTAATTGCGTTCGTTGCCTGTGTCGAGAGAACACAGGCATACATCCGTGCACTGCTGCACGATAAACATGGCACTTGGCAACTGCCGCCGAACATAATTCACGAAATTGCCCGGTGCCTGCTGCCGGATGTTGTTGCCTATTGCGAATCGGAAGAAGGCAAACAGGAATTTGCTAAATGGAAAATTCTGCAACAAGAACAAACGGGCAAAGAATGAGGTGAATTTACCCCGATGGTTGACTTTAGTCATAATTTTATAAGTAATATTTAATGGATGCTGCAAAAGTCTAGTTGACTTACGTCGTAATTTTGTGTATTATATTTGTAATGTTGATATAATTGAGGTGAGTGTGTGGATTACATGACCGAACTAACCGCTATTGCAAAAACGCATGGCGGAATCATTGAGACAAGAATAGCAGCGCAGCACGGCATCTCCAAAGCAATGCTTTATAAATTATGCAAAGAAGAAAAAATCCATCGCATTGTAAAAGGCCAGTATATTCTTCCTGATGATATGCAGGATGAGTTGTTGGCGATCAGCAATCGCTCCGAGAAGATTATCTTTTCTCACGAGACTGCGCTTTACCTTCACGGAATTTCTGACCGTACACCGTTTGAACACACGGTTACTGCACCATCCGGTTGTATTCCGTCTACCGCAATTAAGGCCGAATGCAAAGTATATTACATCAAGCCGGAACTGTTTGAACTTGGAAAAATAACGCTGAGAACACCTGCAGGAAATAATGTTCCTGCATATGATCTTGAACGCACAATCTGCGATGTAATTCGCAGCCGCAACAAATTAGGCACAGAAACTTTCATTGCAGCATTAAAGTTGTATGCTGCAAGCCCAAAGAAAAATCTAAACCAACTGAACACATATGCAAAACAGATGCGTGTTGAAAAAGTGTTACGTCAGTATTTGGAGGTGCTTCTGTGAGCAAAGCAATGAGTCTGAAAGCAAAAATTCGCAATATCGCCAAACAGAAGAATATCCCTGCACAGGTCATTTTGCAAAACTATATGTTTGAGCGTCTACTCGTTCGTCTTTCCGCTTCCGAATATAAAGAGAAGTTTGTGCTAAAGGGCGGTATGTTGGTAGCTGCTATTGTCGGACTCGACAACCGCGCAACAATGGATATGGATACCACTCTCAAAAACCTCTCTCTAACACCGGAAGCAATTCGCAGCGCATTGGAGGATATCTGCGATATCGTGCTAGATGACGGCGTTTTGTTTGAAATCGGCACGATCTCTCCCATCCGTGAAGATGACATTTACGGCGGCTACCGTGTCATGCTAAATGCCAAGTTTGATACTCTACTGACCCCGCTGAGCATTGATGTATCTACTGGGGATGCGATTACACCTCATGCGGTACAGTACAACTTCTCTGAAATTTTTGATGATGAGAAATCCTACGAGCTGTGGGCATACAACATTGAAACCGTTATGGCAGAAAAGGTGGAAACTATCTTACGGCGCGGCGTATTCAACACCCGTCCAAGAGATTTTTATGATGCCTACATACTGACCACAACACAGAAATTTGATAAGGCTGTGTTTGCAGATGCATTGAAGGCAACTGCAGATCACCGTGGTACGACTCAGCAGATCTCAGATGTTCCCGATATTCTTCATAACATCGAAGAAAGTCCGGAGCTCAAAACAATATGGGATAAGTACCGCGAGCAGTTCGCGTATGCTGCGGATATAGAGTACGATCAAATTATGGCTGTGCTGAAAATGCTGATGGAATGACATTGTTCTTCTGGAACATGTTAAGTGAGAACACATTCTTTCCATGATATCTATTTGTCAGATAATCTTTACCAAATATTTTTGAACATATCTTTTGGAGGCAATATAATGGCACATGTAAAAAGTGAGACAGAAACCGTCATCAAAAAAATCTTGCCATATTTGAACAGGCGCGGCTATGATACCGTAAATGATTTTGATTTTGAAACCATGTCCACCCTTACAGACAGCTACTCGAAAGGCTTTGTAGATATTCTTGTTACATTAGGAAAGAAAAATGCGGCTTTTCTTATTGAGGCAAAAAGAATTTCTAAAAAATTGACTAACAAAGATAGAGATCAGGCTATCTCTTATGCACGCGCAAAGGAAATCAAAGTTCCGTTTGTGGTTGTCACTAATGGTATTGACATTCAATGCTTTAATACCAAGAATAAGAAGCGTATTCTGTGGGATGGAAAGGCAATAGATAAGATTCCAAGCAGAGATCAGATAGCCAAGGTGTTGAAAGAACTAAAAAAAGATCCAGATGCTACTTATATTCCTATATCCAATGATACCAGTTTGCCTTATAGACCGGGGCTTCCGTTAAGGCAACTAAACGCACTGTTCTATAAAGGTCATAGCACCATTAGAAAAATCGAGAAAAACGAAGAGTTTGCTTTTGCTGATTTCTCAAAACTTCTATTTTTACGTCTTCTGGAAGAAAAAGCCGATTTAGACGAAAGTTTCGAATTACCGTACTCTTATCGCTTTTTTGAGTTAGCTGAAACTCCTGTGAAAAATGCAGATCAGGTAAAAGTTGCCGTCGAAGCGATGATCAAAGGTATTGTCGACAAAACTCCTTATGGTGAGGTTTTGGAAGATGCCATTCATCTAAAAAACCCCAAGACATTCTTGAGTCTAATAAAGGATTTGTCGTCTGTTTCTTTCTGTGATTGCAGTGTTGACTCGAAAGGTGCCGCATTTGAATATTATGTTCGCGCAACCTTAAAGGGCAAAAAGCTCGGCCAGTACTTTACTCCCCGAGAGCTTGTCCAAGTGATGAACGCTCTGGTTGGTGAAAATAAAATCGTTAATGCCGTCATGACAAATACCCAAATTAAAGTACTTGACCCAGCGTGTGGCACAGGTGGCTTCTTGGTGTATTTACTACAAGATTCTTTGACGAAATTGCAGAAGAAATTGCAAAATCGTGAAATCACGCAGGCGACATACGAAAAACTATCAAAGCAAATTAAAGAGGATGTATTCTTTGGATCGGATGCCAATGAAGGTGTCGCCGCTTCAGCAAAAATGAATATGATTATTGCTGGAGACGGACATACAAATATCCGGCACGAGGACAGCCTTTCTGCTAAAGCGCAAAACTGGAGTACAAGTAATCCGAATTGTAATCTAATTATAACAAATCCGCCATTTGGTACCGCAGAAGGCGACTCCTTATCAAAGGATGATATGACGCAATATAGCGTATCGTCTACAAAAGGACAATATCTCTTCCTTCAGAAGATGATTGCTTCTACTGTTCCTGGCGGCGAAATCTGCACTGTCATTGACGAGGGATTACTAAATACGGAAACTGGTGCGGAGCTTAGAAGACATATCCTACAGAATTGCCGTGTAAAAGCTGTTCTTAATCTTCCAAGCGAAACCTTTAAGCCGAATAAAATCAATGTCCGGTCAAGTGTTCTGTATATGGAGAAACGTGCTGTCCCAGACATTGATTTTGATGACCATTATTTCATTACTTTTTGCAAGTTGGATTCCTTGGGTTATGTTGGTTCAGGCGATAAAATTCGTGGATTTGAGAATGACAAGCTTTATTCCGAGGTTGCTACCAAAGTTATGGATACATCAGCAGGATCACCTCGTAGCGGTTATCACTGGATCGCTTATGATGTAGATGCACCTGTTGTCGGAAATAGCACCACAGTTCGCTTGGATTACAAATACTGGGATGTAGAAATCAGAAAGCGCATTGACGATCTGTTAGCTCAGGGGCACCCCTCATTAAAAGATCTTAATCAAATTGAAACATCCCGTGGGAGAAGCCCCAGTTCTGATAGTTATGTTGACGAAGATGAGGGTTTTGCAGTTGTTATCAAAGCTGGCAGTAATATTAGCCGTTTTGGTACATTAGTGCTTGAGGGGGCTGACTGGATTGAAAAGTCTGCTTATGACGAATACGTGGAGAAAGCTACTGAAGAAGGAAGCAACCTAAATCTGATTCAAAAAGGAGATGTTTTACTTGCTTCAACTGGCGATGGCACACTTGGCAAAGCATGTGTATATGATGCGGAGTACCCTGCCGTTGCAGATGGTCATGTAACGATAATTAGAGTTGATGCACAAAAGATTGATCCATACTATTTGGCAGATTATCTACGGTATAGCTTTGGTGCAACCCAAATTAACCGTTTGTACACAGGTGCAACGGGCCTGATTGAGCTCACACCAGAACAAGTAGATAGTATTGTCATTGAGATGCCAGCTTGCCTTGATGATCAAAAGAGTATTTCTTCAAAAATCAGAGATTTTGAAACACGATACAATAGCATGATTGCTGATGCACAAGAATTGCTGGTGCAAGCACAAAAAGTAATTAATTAAATAGACAACAGCAGACATAGCTATCTATTATGTCTGCTGTTGTTTCATTTTTCCGTCCGGTATGCGTATACATAAAACGTGCAAGGCCAATCAGCCTTGCCCTTTTCGTCAATTCAGTTCTCCCAGAAAAACAACAAATCCGAACCAGTTTCGATGAACGAAACAGTTCGGATTTGTTTCATGTGGTGACCCGTACGGGAATCGAACCCATGTTACCGCCGTGAAAGGGCGGTGTCTTAACCGCTTGACCAACGGGCCTGGTAGCGGC
>JAZOUU010000076.1:0-6812 GCA_045658365.1 Faecousia sp.
AAAAAAGTCGTACTTGCATACTCCGGTGGTCTGGATACATCCATCATTATCCCTTGGCTGAAAGAAAACTATAACAACTGCGAGATCATTGCCGTTGCCGGCAATGTGGGTCAGGCGGACGAGTTGGAGGGCCTGGAAGAAAAGGCTTTGGCTACCGGCGCATCCAAGCTGATCGTGGCGGATCTGGTGGACGAAATGGTGGATGAGATCATCATTCCCGCTATGAAGATGGATGCCAAGTATGAGACTTACCTTTTGGGCACTGCCTTTGCCCGGCCCGTTATCGGCAAGAAGCTGGCGGAGATCGCTTTGGCTGAGGGCGCGGATGCCATCTGCCATGGCGCAACGGGTAAGGGAAATGACCAGGTTCGTTTCGAGTTGGCCATCAAGCGTTTTGCTCCCGAGATGAAGATCATCGCCCCCTGGCGTGAGTGGGATATCAAGTCCCGTGACGAGGAAATCGACTATGCCGAGGCCCATAATGTTCCCTTAAAGATCAGCCGGGAGACCAATTACTCCAAGGATAAGAACCTGTGGCATTTGAGCCATGAGGGCTTGGATCTGGAAGATCCTGCCAATGAGCCCCAGTACGACAAGCCCGGCTTCCTGGAAATGGGTGTTTCTCCCATGCAGGCTCCCGATGTTCCCACCTATGTGACCATCGACTTTGAGTCTGGCGCGCCCGTTGCTCTGAACGGCGAGAAGATGAAGGCCTCCAAGATCATCGAGAAGCTCAATGCCATCGGCGGCGCCAACGGCATTGGCATCATTGACATTGTTGAGAACCGTTTGGTTGGCATGAAGGACCGGGGCGTCTACGAGACTCCCGGCGGCAGCATCCTGTACTTTGCTCACGAGCAGCTGGAAATGCTGACCGTGGATAAGGATACTCTGCATGTCAAGCAGAAGCTGGCTGTGGATTATGCCGATTTGATCTACAATGGCAAGTGGTATTCTCCGCTGCAGGAGGCGCTGACCGCGTTTGCCAATGAGTCCAACAAGTTTGTGACCGGCTCTGTGAAGCTGAAGCTGTACAAGGGCAACATCATTCCTGCCGGCACCACCTCTCCCTACTCTCTGTATTCTGAGAGTCTGGTGACCTTTGACGAGAGTGATTACGACCAGAAGCAGGCGGAAGGCTTCATCAATCTGTGGGGTCTGCCCACGCGGGTGCAGGCACTGCGGGAGCAGGGAAAGCTGTAAAAACAGTAAGGGGTGGCCGATATGGCTAAGATGTGGGCCGGTGTTACTGCCGGCGTGACTGACAGCATTGCGGATGATTTCAATTCTTCCATCCACTTTGACTGCAAAATGTATAAAGAGGATATTACCGGTTCCATGGCCCATGCGGCAATGCTGGCAGGGAAGGGGATCATCTCCCAAAAGGATGCCGACCTTCTGATTGACGGTCTTCAGGGAATCCTGAACGACCTTGAATCCGGAAAGCTGGAATTTGACCTTTCCTGCGAAGATATCCATATGTTTGTTGAGCAGGTTTTGACGGAGCGTATCGGTGATACCGGAAAGAAATTACATACGGCGCGAAGCCGAAACGATCAGGTGGCGCTGGATCTTAGAATGTTCCTGCGAAGCCGGGCAGATGAGATCATGGAGCTTACCAAGGATGCAGTGGCTGCTATCTATGAGCAGGCGCAGGCTAATAAGACCGTGATCATGCCGGGCTATACCCACCTGCAGCGGGCCCAGCCCATCCTCTTCAGCCACCACATTCTGGCCTACGCCATGATGCTGCTGCGGGATTTGGATCGGCTTGCCGACTGCCGCAAGCGGATGAACGTTTCTCCCATCGGCAGCTGCGCGCTGGCCGGCACAACTTACGATACCGACCGCGAATTTGAAGCCAATCAGCTTGGCTTTGACAGCGTTTGCCTAAACTCCATTGACGGTGTTTCTGACCGGGACTTCTGTCTGGAGCTGATGAGCGATCTTGCAATCTTAATGATGCACTTGAGCCGTTTCAGTGAAGAAATCATTCTTTGGGCTAGCTGGGAGTTCAAGTTTATCGCCCTCAGCGACTGCTATACTACCGGCTCGTCCATTATGCCCCAGAAGAAGAACCCCGACATGGCGGAGCTGATCCGGGGCAAGACTGGCAGAGTATACGGTGACCTGATGGCGCTGCTGACGACGATGAAGGGTCTGCCCCTTGCTTACAACAAGGATATGCAGGAGGACAAGGAAGCGGTCTTTGATGCAGTCGATACTGTGGTACAATGCCTGCAGGTGTTTGCTCCAATGCTGCGTACGATGAAAACCATCCCCGAAAACATGAAAAAGGCAGCGCAAGGCGGCTTTATCAATGCCACAGATCTTGCAGACTATCTGGTTAAGAAGGGGTTGCCCTTCCGCAGCGCTTACAAGGTTTCAGGTCAGTTGGTGGCTAAGTGCATACAAGATGGCTGTGTTTTGGAAGACCTGCCGCTGGAAACCTATCGGGAATTCAGCGAACTTTTTGAAGAGGACCTGTACAGCGAAATCGATCTGCTGAATTGCGTGCAGAAGCGGATCAGTCAGGGCGGTACTTGCATCGCCTCTGTGGAGCAGCAGCTCCAATATGTGCAGGAAAAATTGAAGTAATTTAACATTCCTGCAAACGTTCTAAAAAGGGAGATATTTTATGAAGAGTAAACATTTCCTGAAACTGCTGGATCTGACCCCTGAGGAGATTTTTCAGCTGCTGGCATCCGCCGCAGATTTTAAGGCAAAGAAAAAAGCCGGCATTCCCCACAAGCTCTGCGAAGGCAAGAATATTGTGCTGCTGTTTGAAAAGGATTCTACCAGAACCCGTTGCGCCTTTGAGGTAGCCGGCGCGGATCTGGGCATGTCCGTTACCTATCTGGGACCCAGCGGCTCCCAAATGGGCAAAAAAGAATCCATCGCCGACACTGCCCGGGTCTTGGGCCGTATGTATGATGGTATCGAATACCGGGGATTCGGTCAGGCAGTCGTGGAGGAACTTGCAAAATATGCAGGTGTTCCTGTTTGGAACGGCTTGACAAACGAATTCCATCCCACGCAAATTTTGGCTGACTTTTTGACCGTTCAGGAGCATTTCGGGACGCTTAAGGGGAAAAAACTCGTCTATTGCGGCGATGCGCGATATAATATGGGCAATTCCCTTATGGTTGGATGCGCGAAGATGGGCATGCATTTTGTTGCCTGCGCGCCGGAAAGCTATTTCCCTGAAAAGTCTCTGATCGATCAGTGCCGTGAAATCGCGAAAGAAACCGGCGCTGTGCTGGAATTCATCACTGACCCCATGGTTGCAACCAAGAACGCCGATGTCATTTACACCGATGTTTGGGTCTCTATGGGCGAGCCGGACAGCGTCTGGCAGGAGCGGATTGAGGCGCTGAAGCCCTATCAGGTCAACAAGGCCATGATGGACAACGCAGGCCCGCAATGCCGGTTCATGCACTGCCTGCCTGCTTTCCACGATCTGAATACCGTCATCGGCAAGCAGATCCATGAAAAGTTTGGCATCGACTGCATGGAAGTTACTAACGAAGTGTTTGAAAGCGCCCAGTCCATTGTGTTTGATGAAGCCGAAAACCGGATGCACACCATCAAAGCTGTTATGGCGGCAACGTTGTGAAGATCTGCAAATGAATAAAAATTCTGTTTACTGCAGAAGTTTTATTCTGAGATAAACAAAAAGAGCTATCTGACCCAAAGGGGACCGGATAGCTCTTTTCTATTGACAGGACGAAAAGAAAACTTGGTCTGCTGAAGCTTTGATGTAATTACCAAAGAGGAGCGCCAAACACCAGGATCATAACTGCATACATCAGCGGAATGGTGAGAATACATAAGGTGTGGGAAATCATAGCCATAGACGCGCCGGTTTCCGGATTTCCGCCATAGGCCTCGGGGAACACAACGGTGTTGAGACCCAGAGGCGCGGCAATGGAAAAAAATGCCAGATACAGCACATCGTTGGAGATTTGCAGAGAAAACAGGGAATTTCCCAATTCCTTAATTCCATAAAGGCAGCCGATAATAAAGGCGGGGAATACGATCAACCGCAGGAACGTGGCGATATACACTTTCTTGTTCTTGAGCATGGCAAGAAAATTGTATTTGGCAATGGTACAGCCGGCCAAAAGCATGGCGACAGGCCCCATGCAGCTCTTTAATGCATCCAACGTGCTAAACAGGAAGGGAAGCCTGGAATCTATGAAGCCCCCTGCGGTGCCGATACCGCTTAAACCAACCACAATGCCTGCCAGCATGGCAATGGTGGGGGGATTGATTGCTTTCTTAATAGGATTGTCTTGCTTTCCGTTATCCGGCACCAATATGCTTAGCCCCCAGATGTAAACCGTCAAGGTAAACGGCAGGGTAAACAACTTATAATAGGAAAGAACACTGTCACCAAACAGAGCCAGAATGACCGGATCTCCTACATAGCCGAAATTTCCAAAGGCCAGGGCGTATTGGTAAACGCCTCGCTCGTAGCATTTTTTAGGAACAAAAACCCGGGAAAGTAAAATGGAAATCGTCAAAGCAATCACAACACTGACAGAACCAATAATGACGTTGGTGATATTGGTGGTCAGAGTGGGAACCGTGCAAAAACGGGCCATGGTGATAAAGTTTAAGGCAGGGCAAAAAACCCAGGTTTCCAGCCTTGCCATGACGGCAGATGCGCTGTCTGGCAGGATGTTGGATTTGCGCAGCGCAAATCCAACGGCAATGCAGATAAACAGTGTCAGCATGGGCTGTAAAGTAGTCTCAAAGGTTTGTAGCATAGTAGACTCCTTGTGTAATCAAAAGAAAAGCACTCCAGTCATTATAGCACCGATGTGACAAATATCAAGCAAAAAATCCGGCAGTCCGAAGACTGCCGGATCCTTGAAAAATTATCTCTGCTGCTGGAGGTCGTAGTGCAGGTCGTAAGCCTTCTCCTCAGGAGTGAACTTGCGCAGGGTGTTGATGGTCTCGCCGCCGTTCCACTTGCGGTCGCCCACATCTTCGGTGGTACCCATAACGGTAACGTTCAGCTGACGGTGACGGGCGCGGACATGATCCCAGTCGATGAAGTAGATGTGAGCAAATTCGCCGCCGTCCAGAATGCCGTCCTTAATGGTCATGGTCTCGCTGCGGCCGAAGAATACGGAACGCAGGTGGCCGTCGGTATTCATGGAGGTGTAGTTGCCGGGTTCGTTGACATAGCGGCCGAACTGTGCGTGGATGGGGCCGGGATGACGGTAGTCGCCCTCGTTTGTGTAGTCGGGAATCAGCTTGCGCATGATGTCCAGCAGGTCGTGCTGTAGGAACTCCAGATCGAAGGAGTCGATATCGTGGGAGCACTCCTGGATCATAACGGAGCAGGTGGTGTGATGGGAAGCGATGCACACGGTGCCGTTCTTAACACCGGAAGCCTTCACGATTTCCATGATCTCCTTGGAAACATCGTGGAAGGTGGGGATCCAGCCCCGGGACTGCAGTTCCAGTTCTTTCTGAAATACTTTGAATTCCATTGTAAAACAACCTCCAAAAGTGATGATTATGTATATGGTGGTTACCCACATTTCGCTACGTATTATAACAATCTTTTCCTGTTTCGTCAATTGTATCTGAAAACTTTCCTTAATTTGATTCTATATTTACGGAAAATTATAGAGGAAACAAAGAAAATTGTTCAAATTGTGAATTGCATTATTGTTAAAAAAGTAATATACTCTACCTGGAGATACCCAATTATTTACATAAAGGATTGTTGCGTTATGATTACAAAAGAAGCTATGGAAGCCGCCCGCAATGCCTATGACATCGAGGCGCAGTGCATTACAGAAATGAAGGATTATTTTGATGATGCCCAGTTCGCTAAGGCAGTGGAGTTGCTTTGCGAGGCTCCCCGGATCGGCGCTTCCGGCTGCGGACATTCCGGCATTATCTGCCAACATTTTGCTCATCTGATGTGCTGCATTGAGCAGCCCGCCAGATTCATTAGCCCTGCAGAAGCGGTTCACGGCGCAACCGGTTTTTTACAGAGCGGCGATGTGATGGTATTTGCTTCCCGGGGCGGAAAGACCGGAGAACTGCTACCCATTGTAGACATCTGCAAGGCCAAGGGCGTCCGGATCATTACCGTTACAGAGAATTTGGAATCTCCCTTGGCAAAGTCTGCCGATGTGGTGCTGAAGCAGCATGTCAATAAGGAGACCGACAAGTGGAATGCCCAGGGCACTACCAGTACAACGGCGCTGTGCATGATCTTCCATGCCCTGCAGGCTGCAATGATTGAGCAGACCGGTTATCAGGCGGAGCAGTTTGCACTGATTCATCCCGGCGGAGCTGTGGGCGAGCGGCTGAACAAGAAGTGATTCATAAAAACCAAGGAAAAAGGAGTCGTCAGTATGAAATTATTGATCGATGATGCCAGAATTGAAAATATTAAAGCCATTTATGACCTTTACCCCATGGATGGTGTGACTACCAACCCCTCCATTCTTGCCAAGGGTGGGAGAAACCCCTATGAAGTGCTGCGGGAGATTCGTGAGTTTATCGGAAACAAGGCGCAGCTGCATGTACAGGTAATTTCCGAAACTACAGAGGGAATGGTTGCTGAGGGTCACAAAATCGTAGAGGTTTTGGGCGTCAATACATTTGTGAAAATCCCCACGATTCCTGCAGGCTTAAAAGCAATGCGGATTCTGTCCTCCGAGGGTTATCATGTGACGGCTACCACCATCTATACTCCCATGCAGGCATTCCTTGCGGCAAAGGCCGGTGCGGAATATGCAGCGCCCTATTTGAACCGGATTGATAATCTGGGTGCAGACGGC
>JAZOUU010000077.1:0-1040 GCA_045658365.1 Faecousia sp.
GGCAGACGGTGCCAAGTATCAGGACTTAAGAGAGGCACTGGAAAAGCTCAAGCTCAACGATGCCTCCTTCGCCTATGAGCTGGAAAGCTCCATTGCCCTTGGCTTCGGCTTCCGCTGCGGCTTTTTGGGACTGCTGCACATGGAGATCATTCAGGAGCGGCTGGAACGGGAATACAATCTGGATCTGATCACCACCGCCCCCAACGTCGTCTACCGCATCACCAAGAACGACGGCACCGTCATGATGGTGGACAATCCTCTGGATTACCCGGATCCCATGGAGATCCAGCTGGCAGAAGAGCCCTTCGTGAAGGTCAATCTGATGGCACCCCAGGAGTATGTGGGCAACATTATGGATCTGGCCACCTCCCGCCGTGGTGAATTTAAGGATATGGTCTATCTGGTTGCCAACCGTGTAGAGCTGCACTACGAGATGCCCCTGAACGAGATCATTTACGATTTCTTTGACGCTTTGAAGTCCAGAACCCGTGGCTACGGCTCTTTGGACTATGAGCTGATCGGCTACCGTCCCAGCCGGCTGGTAAAGCTGGATATTCTGCTCAACGGCGATGTGGTGGACGCACTGAGCTTCATCCTCTTTGCGGACAATGCCTATCCCAGAGCCCGGAAGATCTGCGAAAAGCTGAAGGACAATATCCCCAGAGCCCAGTTTGAGATCCCGGTGCAGGCTGCCATCGGCGGCAAGATCATTGCCCGTGAGACCATCAAGGCCCTGCGCAAGGACGTGCTGGCCAAGTGCTACGGCGGCGATATTACCCGTAAGAAGAAGCTGCTGGAAAAGCAGAAGGAAGGCAAGAAGCGTATGCGCACCTTCGGTACGGTATCCGTCCCCAGCGAAGCCTATATGGCAGTGCTCAAGCTGGACGAGGACTGATGTAATGCATAATGCTAAATGCATAATGCATAGTGATATTTCTTAGCCTGATAATTCTGCATTATGCATTATGAATTATGCATTTAATTGGAGGTTTTATGGCTTTACTTTCTCGTAAAAATAAAATCCCTCTGGGAATTTATAT
>JAZOUU010000078.1:0-11976 GCA_045658365.1 Faecousia sp.
GCAGGGATTCTGCCGCCTCTGGCGATAAAGTCCGCTGCGGATTCCCCATGCACCGGCATCACCGGCGCGCTGCCCAGCAATCCGCCCATTTCCACCCGATCTCCTACTACCTTGCCGGGAGCGGGAATGATCCGCACCGCCGTGGTCTTGGAATTGACCATGCCGATGGCCGCTTCATCCGCAATGATTGCGGAAATGGTTTCCGCCGAGGTATCTCCCGGCACAGCGATCATATCCAAACCCACGGAGCAGACGCAGGTCATGGCCTCCAGCTTGGACAGGGTCAAGGTGCCGCACTCTGCCGCAGCGATCATCCCCTCATCCTCAGATACGGGGATAAATGCGCCGGACAGGCCGCCCACATGATTGGATGCCATCACGCCACCCTTTTTCACTGCATCGTTCAGCAATGCCAAAGCAGCCGTGGTACCGTGAGTGCCGCAAACCTCAAGACCCATTTCTTCCAAAATTCTTGCCACGCTGTCCCCCACCGCAGGGGTAGGCGCCAGGCTCAGATCCACAATGCCGAAGGGCACACCCAAACGCTTGGAGGCCTCCTGACCCACGATTTGTCCCATGCGGGTAATGCGGAAGGCGGTCTTTTTTACGGTTTCCGCCACCACATCAAAGGGCGCTCCCTTGACGCTTTGCAGCGCGTGGTACACAACACCGGGGCCGGAAACGCCCACGTTGATGACACATTCCGGCTCGCCCACGCCATGGAACGCGCCGGCCATAAAGGGGTTATCTTCCACCGCATTGGCAAATACCACCAGCTTCGCGCAGCCCAGGCCATCATCGTCAGCGGTAATCTCCGCGGTTTTCTTAATGATCCTACCCATTTCCGCAACTGCATCCATGTTAATGCCGGCCTTTGTGGAGCCCACATTGACGCTGGCGCAGACCCGGTTGGTGCAGGCCATGGCCTTGGGAATGGAGCGGATCAGCTTCCAGTCCCCTGCGGTACACCCCTTTTGCACCAGCGCAGAAAAACCGCCGATGAAGTTCACGCCGCACTTTTCTGCCGCGGCATCCAGGGTTTGCGCGATCCGGACATAGGAATCTGCCTCACAGGAACCGGCCACCAGAGCAATGGGGGTCACAGAAATCCGCTTGTTGACAATGGGAATTCCGAATTCTCCCTCAATTTCATTGCCCACCCTCACTAAGTCCTTGGCGCAGCGGGTAATCTTTCGGTAAATCTTCTCGCAGCACTTCTCGATATCCACATCCGCACAATCCAGCAGGCTGATGCCCATGGTAATGGTGCGAATATCCAGATGCCGCTTATCGATCATATCCAGGGTCTGTAAAATATCTTTCTGATTCAACATGGCATTTCCTCAAATCCGATGCATGGCTTCAAAAATATCTTCCCGCTGCACCCGGATGGACAAAGCCCGCTCCTTGCCGACCCCATCCATAATAGCGGCAAATTCGCTGAGCGGCAAAGTGCATTCGGAGACATCCACCACCATCATCATGGTAAAGTATCCCTGCATGACCGTCTGACTGATATCCAATACGTTCACATTATACTCTGCCAGCTTGATACAAACAGTGGCAATGATGCCCACCTGGTCTTTTCCCACAACCGTTACAATTGCTTTCATATTTTCACCTCAAACCTCATAGTCTGCGCTGTATCTGGTATCCAGAAGATGCCAGAAATGACTCTTCGCTTCCAGATGAGCCGGATGCTCTGCATAGGCAGCCAGGGCCTCCCGGCTTTCAAACTCGGAATACAGGGCATAATCCAATCCCTGGTACGCCCTGCGCACTTCCATGTGCTTTAGTCCGGGAATCAATCCTACCAGCGGTTCCAGCTTGGATGCGATCAACGCAACTGCCTCATCTTTATCTACATTATCTTTCAGCGTATATAAAACAATATGCTTTACCATAGTTTTTCCCCTTATGCAAATACCGGAGCCGGCAAACGTCGGCTCCGGTATGTAGCGTACATTATTCAGCGTCAGCTACTTCTTCTTCAGTGGTCTCAGCTTCCTCTGCTACGGGCTCCAGCAGAGCGCGGATGGACAGAGAGATCCGCTTGTTCTCTGCATCCACATCGGTAATCTTGACCTGAACCTCCTGACCCTCAGAAAGAACATCCTCGGGCTTGCCGATCCGCTTGTCAGCGATCTGGGAGATATGGATCAGACCGTCCACACCGGGCAGGATCTCAGCAAATGCGCCGAAGGTCATCAGCTTCACGACCTTGGCATTGACCACGTCGCCAATCTGATAGTTGGTCATGAACTGATTCCAGGGATTCATCTCGGCAGTCTTGTAGCCCAAAGAAATCTTGCGCTTCTCAGCGTCGAAGGAAATGACATAAACGTCAATCTCATCGCCAACCTTCACGACCTCAGCAGGATTCTTGATCCGGTTCCAGCTCAGCTCGGAAACGTGTACCATGCCGTCCACGCCGCCGATATCCACAAAAGCGCCGTAAGAAGTCAGGGACTTGACAGTACCGTGATACTTCTTGCCTTCCTCGATCTCAGCCCACAGCTTCTCCTGGTTGGCCTTGCGCTCCTCGGAAGAAACGGCACGGATAGAACCGATGACACGGCGACGGGGCCGATTCACCTCGGTCACTCTCAGTTTCACAGTCTGGCCCACCATAGCAGCCATGTCGCCGCCCTTGGCAACGCCGGACTGGGAAGCGGGAACAAACACGCGGATACCCTTGATCATGACAACCAGGCCGCCCTTGTTCTCCTCGGTAACGACACCCTCCACAGTGGTCTTGTCTTCCACGTAAGTGGCCATGTCGTCCCAAATCTTCATGCCGTCCAGCTTCTTCTTGGACAGCTGTACAGTACCTTCCTGATCGTTGACGCGAACCACGAAGACCTCAATCTGGTCACCCTCGTGAAGAATGTCCTCAGGCTTCACAGAAGGATCGGCACTAACTTCGTCATAGGGAATGTAGCCTGCGTGCTTGGTGCCCAGATCGACCTGGATCTCGGTGTTACCGATTGCAGTAACGATACCAATGACCTTATCTCCTGTATTTAAAGTCTTGATGGACTGCTCCAGGAGTTCTGCAAAGTTTTCCTCCTGCACAGCATCAGCATTGATAATTTCGCTCATAGTCTTGTTGACCTCCTTTATTATCCACGCCGGTGTAGAAGCGCCGGCAGTGATTCCGACAGTATACACACCGCGGAAAAAGTCGGGACTCAGTTCCCCGGCATTGTCCACCAATGCCACCTTTTCGCAGTGCTGACGGCAGATGGCGGCCAGTTGACCGGTGTTGGAGCTATTTGCATCCCCCACCACGACCATAGCCTGGCAAGCTGCGCTCAAGCGCGCCGCTTCTGTCTGCCGTAAATCCGTAGCTTTGCATATTGTATCAAAAATTTTCAAGTTAGTAAACTGTTTTTTTGCAAAATTAACGCTTTTTTTCCAAGAGTTTTCGTTGGACGTGGTTTGAGACACCATGCACAGCGGTCGATCCGGCGAAATTTGCTCCTGTTCGACCCATTTCTCCAATTCCCGGGTGTCCTCAAAAATCCGACATTCCCTGCACCAGCCGGCAATTCCCTCCACCTCCGGGTGAGATCGGGCGCCCATAATGATGGGAAGTCTTCCCTCTTCTTCTCCCCGGGCCACGATTCCATGAATCCGGCTGACAAAGGGACAGGTGGCGTCAATGATCTCCACGTTCCGGGCTTTCAGTTCGTCCTGCACAGCCTTGGAAACACCGTGGGAACGGATAATCACCGTCATCCCGGGTTTGGCATCCCGGGGCGATTCGATGACCCGAACCCCCATTGCATCAAATCGGCTTACCACATGTCGGTTATGAATGATGGGTCCTAAGGTCACTACCTGTTTGCCGTCGGCAACAGCCTTTTCCACCATTTCCACCGCCCGGCTGACACCGAAGCAAAAGCCTGCGCTTTCCGCGACAATGACACTCATAGCGGAATCTTCTTTGCCACGATCTGGCGAATGGTTTCCACCACACCGTCAATATCCAGCTCGGAGGTGTCCACCTTTACGGAATCCTTCGCCATTTTCAGCGGCGCAATTTCCCGATGGGTATCCTGGTAATCTCTCTGCTGAATTTCCTTCAGGATTTGCTCGTAATTTGCCTTTTGTCCCTTGGCAATCAGCTCGTCGGTGCGGCGCTTGGCCCGAACCTCCGGGGATGCCGTGAGGAAAATCTTCACATCGGCTTTAGGCAGCACCACTGTACCGATATCCCGACCGTCCATAATGACATTATGGGCCTTGGCCACATCCCGCTGCATATCCAGAAGAACTCCCCGGACTACCCCATGGGCAGACACCAGGCTGGCCTTTTGAGAAATATCCTGAGTGCGGATATCCCCAGTCACGTCCATGCCGTTCATGATCATATGCTGGACACCGTCTTCATCGTATTCAATCTGGATAGTCAATTCGTCAATATAACGTTCCACACCGTCCACATCCTTGGGGCTGACCCCCAAAAGATCCATAAAATATGCCACCGTGCGGTAAATCGCGCCGGTATCTACATAATAATAGCCCAGTTCTTTGGCAAGACGTCGGGCAATGGTGCTTTTTCCTGCGCCGGCAGGGCCGTCAATAGCGATGGAATATGTTTTGTTCATAAGTGCAATCTCCTTATGCATTTCTATTTGTCCGCAGATTAGCAAGGGCAGCAGCTTCTCTTTCCACCACTTCTTCCGGTGTCAATCCTACGGCTTTTCCTGTTTGTTCCGGGGTCATGGGCAGCTTGCCGTCCAGGCCGAACCGCAGAGAAAGGATCTTGGCATCCTGCTCTGAAAGAGAGGACAGCAGTTCCTGGATCCTCTGCCGCATTTGAAAATATGCAGTGTCCTCCACCGCCAGATCCTCCTGTGCATCCTCCGGTTC
Source organism: Faecousia sp. (assembly GCA_045658365.1). Lineage (GTDB taxonomy): Bacteria > Bacillota > Clostridia > Oscillospirales > Oscillospiraceae > Faecousia. The sequence continues at coordinate 4,879 of JAZOUU010000078.1, forward strand.
TTCCTTCGGTGTGGTACGGGCCATCATACGGGCCGCATCCAGCATTTCCTTGACAAATCCGGTTTCCTGCAAGGATAAATGAAGTTTTTCGGCAATCTCTTCTTCCGTGGGATTGCGCCCCAATTCCGACAGCAACTGCTCATCCACGGATTGGTAATCCTCCAGAAGTACGCGCATCCTTTTGCCGATGCCGCTGGCTCTGGCCTGCAAAATGACAGCCTTCGCCAAGGCCATAGAGATGCTCCGCCGGCAATAAGCCACAAAATCACCGCCGCTGTAAGCCGTAATGGCCTGCCACAGACCTAAGCTGCCCTCCTGAATCAAGTCCATCAGCAGAACGCCACGTCCCACATGGGAAACCGCCAATTCCACAACGCTGCCGAGCATGGCATTTGCCAAAAGCGGCGCTGCCGCTTCCTCTCCGGCGAGAAATTTCTCTGCCAAAACCTGCGGATCTCCAGCGGTGGGAATCTCAGAAAGTTCCTCCAGATATAACCGAAGAGGATCGTTCTCCTCCAGATTAGTGAGCAACACCTTTTGCTGCACAAGCTGTTGTTCCCTGCGCAGCCGTAAGGCCGTGTCACCCGCGCCGAAATCCTCCGGCAACCGAGAAACGTCCAGCAATATATTTCGTTCCTCCAGAACCCGGAGGGCCTCTTCCACCATATCGTCCGGCTCTGTTTCCATCAAGGTAAGAAACTTCACCGCGGACAAACTGTCACCGGGGCACAATGCCGCCAAAGCAGTCCCCCAGGCCGGTCTTTCAAAGGAAATATCCCATTGATTCATTCCAAATAATCCTCCAATCCCATACCGGCGCTCTGCTTCAGCATTTTGCCCATAGCCTGATGCTCAATCTGCCGGACACGTTCTTTTGAAATTCCCATTATCAAGGCAATTTTTTCAAGAGAGTGGCAAATTCCGTCCTCCATGCCAAAATGCAGACGTAAAATCCGTCTTTGTCGGTCATTCAGCTCCGACATCAGCAATTCCATAGTCTGGGTCAATTCATCCCGAACCAGTTCCTCATAGGGCTGTTTTGTCTGTAAGTCCTCCAAGAGGATCGCCAGAGTCCCCTCCTCACTTCCGGCAGGGGCATCCAGAGAGCAAATCTCCGGACTTAACTGCAATAACTTCTGCACCCGTTCTTCCGACATCTCACAAGCTTCAGCCAGCTGCGCAAAGGAGGGTTCTGTCCCCTTTTCCTGAAGCCAAGTTCTGCGAGCGCTCACAATTTTCCGAATTTTATCACCGGTATGGGGCGGAACGCGAATCATGCCATGGCTGGCAAGACACCGGGAAATCCCCTGCCGAATCCATTTTGTTGCGTAAGTAGAAAACCGGAAATCCAATGTGTAGTCAAACTTCTTGACCGCAATCAGCAGACCGATACTTCCCTCTTGGATTAGATCCATCAGCGGAACGCCCCGGCCGGCATACTCTCTGGCCACGGAAACCACCAATCGCAGATTGCAGTTGACCATCTGGCGAATGGCGTCCGCATCTCCCTGGGCGCAGCGCTGCGCCAGTTGGCGCTCCTGCTCTGGATTTAACAGGGGAAATTTCCGGATTTCGCTTAAATATTGCCGCATATCCTCCTCCCCGGTGCTGATGGGCGCCGGATCTTCTTGTGTAAGCAGGTCTAAAGTCATCCTTTGATTCCTTTTCTTTCCCTAAGCTGATTCTGATAGGCTAGCAGGTCATCCTCCGTAGTCACATTGGATGCCTGATGCTCCGACCGTATGATTCTCACGCAGTCAACGAAAGCCTGTTCATCCACGGGTCCCTGCTGCCGCTGAAGCAGCCCCGCCACATGGGACATTTCCTCCTGGCTCAGCCCCTCCAGCACCGCCGGAGACACTTCCAGCGCCTGCTGATGCCTGTCCTTAAGCTGGGCATACACCCTGCCGAGCAGGTCAGATGAGAAGCTGTCCTGGGTCAAATTCCCAGCTTGATCCAGCAGCGCAGGACTGCGGAATGCCAACGCCAGCAATTTTTCCTCCGCCATGGCAGACTTCAGATTATCGTAACGAATACTGCGGCTTTTGGGCTGCAATGCCTGGGCAGGGGCTAAATCAATACTCTCCTGCCGTTTCTTTTGACGATAGGCACGGCGCTTATAGGCCTTGTCAATCTCCAGCTTCATGGCATCATAGCTGATTTTCGCAGCCTCCGCCACCCGGTGTCCGTAGACCTCCTGCTGGACGGAACTGCTTAGGCTGCTGATGAGCTCCGCAGATTCCTGCAGATATTTGACCTTTTGGTTATCCTCCCGGATGTCATACTTGGCGCGAATGGCACCCAGCTGATACTCCACCCGGTTGGCAGACTCCTGAAGCAGCAATTTAAACCGGTCTGCGCCAAATTTTTTCAAAAATTCATCGGGGTCTTTTGCATCCCGCATTTTCAAAACCTTCACCTGCAAGCCGGCCTTTTCCAAAATGGGAATGGCTCGCTGGGCGGCATTCTGGCCAGCCTGGTCGCCGTCATACAGCAAAATCACCTGCTCTGCGTAACGGGTCATGAGAGTTGCCTGCTCTTCTGTCAGACTTGTACCCAGAGATGCCACTGCATTGGTAAATCCGTACTGATGCAGCGCCACCACGTCAATATTTCCCTCTACCAGAATTAAGCTGTTTTCCTTACTCTTCTTCGCGAGATTCAAGCCAAAGAGGTTTTTCCGCTTGTTGAAAATCAAGGTTTCCGGGGAGTTTAAGTATTTTGCCACATCCTTATCGTTCTTTAAGGTGCGGCCGCCAAAGCCGATGACATTACCCCGGACGTCGATAATGGGGAACATGAGCCGGTCCCGGAACCGGTCAAACAAATTCTGATTCTTTTGAGATTTGGTCACGAGACCGGAATCAATCAATTCCTGGTCTGTATAGCCCTTGGCGCGCATGGCCTTCACCATGGCATCCCAGCTGTCCGGCGCGTAACCTACGCCAAAGGTGGTAAGTTTGGACTTGGACATTCCCCGGCCCAGGGCATACTCCAGAGCAGCCTTCCCCACCGGTGCATACAGCTGAGCATGGAAGAATCTTGCCGCTTCCTTATGCAGCGCCCACAGACGTTCCTGGGCGCGATACCTGCTTTCATACTGCTCGTCCTCTGGCACCGCCATGCCGGCGCGCTTTGCCAGCGCCCGAACCGCATCGGGATAGCTGAGCCCCTCCACTTCCATTTGGAAATTGATAACGCCGCCGCCCTTATGACAGCCAAAGCAGTAATAAATCCCCTTATCCGGAGCCACCGAAAAAGACGCGGTCTTTTCTCCATGGAAAGGACACAGGCCAAACATATTGGCGCCGGAACGTTTTAAATTCACGTATTGCCCAACCACATCCTCAATGGGATTGCGCGCAACAAGTTCGTCAATGAATGACGGCGGAAATGCCATACCCTGTCCCCTCCTTTTCTCGTTATTATATCACATTATCCCCGGATTTGCCAACCCGCAGGAACAAAAATCTCTGTATATTTATCTACCGCGTAATTGTCCGTCATGCCGGCAATGTAGTCGCATACGGTGCGCTCCATGCCGTCAAAGCTGAGCTGGGGCTGGAAATCCTCCGGCAGCGCCTCGGGATGGCTAATGTAATATTCGTAGAGCCGGGAAAGCATAGCCTTGGCCTTGCTCTCCTCCCCCTTTGCCACGGGGTTGCGGTAGACACGCTCAAACATAAAGCTGCGCAAATCCTTCAGTGCCTGTTCCACTGCCGGGGAAAGGCAAATTACCCCTGCCTCCCGGGACGTAGAAATGGCATCGCATACCAGGGTGTTGATCCGCTGGCGGTAGCTGCTGCCCAGCACATCGGAAATCGACTTGGGGATGTCCTGATTGGTCAGAATGCCTGCCCGAACCGCATCGTCAATATCGTGATTGACATAGGCCATCTGGTCGGAGCGGCGAACCACCTGCCCCTCCAGCGTTTCGGGGATTCTGTCACCGGTATGGCCTAAAATACCCATTCTTACTTCATAGGTCAAATTTAATCCCATGCCGTTATTTTCCAGAATATCCACCACCCGCAGGCTCTGCTCGTTATGGCGGAAGGGCGCGCCCAGACAGTCCGTTAAAGCAATTTCTCCGGCATGGCCAAAGGGCGTATGCCCCAAATCGTGACCCAGGGCAATGGCCTCCGTCAAATCTTCATTCAGCGCAAGAGCCCTGGAAATGGTTCTGGCAATCCGTGATACCTCCAGGGTATGGGTCATACGGGTACGGTAATGATCTCCCTCCGGCCGCAAAAACACCTGTGTCTTGTGCATCAGCCGACGAAAGGCCTTGCTGTGGACAATCCTGTCCGTATCTCTTTGATAGCAGGTGCGCACATCCATAGGGTCATCTTCCTGAGGGTACAATCTGCCTGCACTTTGGTCGGAAAACGCCGCCAAAGGATTCAGCTTGCGATGCTCCTGATATTCCAGTTCTTCCCGCACTGTCATACTTTACAACTCCTTTATGTTACACCGGAAAGGCCCGATATTCCTTGCCGGTTTCCATGCCCTCAATGGTAGCGGCAGACATGTCCGTCAGCCTGTCCAAAAACGGCTGCGCCTGGGCTTCTGCCACCAGAATCTCCAGCTCCACCTCTGAGCCAAACTCTGTATTGCGGATGATGCCGCCAAAGGCCGCTACCTCCAGCTTTAACCGCTCATAAAAGGAGTAAGGACAGGGCACATACAGCACCGTCCAGACCCGTTTGATGGATTTTCCGGCGGCATCCACAGCGATCTTTGCCCCTTTTGTATAGGCCCGCACCAGACCACCGGCCCCCAGCAAAATACCCCCAAAATACCGGGTCACCACGCACACCACATTATGCAGGCCCTCCCGCTGGAGCACCTGCAGCATGGGCATGCCGGCGGTGCCGCCGGGCTCTCCGTCATCCGAAAAGCGTACCGCACCGTTTTTGATGATATATGCCCAGCAGTTATGGGTGGCATCGTAGTGCTGCTTTTTCATAGCTTCGATTTTGGAAAGGGCCTCTTCCTCGGTTTCTACCGGCCAGACCCGGCCGATGAAGCGGGATTTTTTCTCTGTAAATTCATCTTCACCAAACCCAGTCGGAACCAGATATTCTTCCAAGAATCAGCACTCCTTTGTAATAAACTCTTTTAATCTGCCGTAAAGGATGGCATCCACCACGGTTTCCACCACAATTCCCTCGGCGGTGTAATCCACACTCTTGACCTGGGCATTGTTGTGCAGGGTCTCCACCATACCCCCCATGGAATAAGGCAATGTCACCACAATATGATGGCGGCTGTGACCCAAGGTTTTCTCAATGGCTTCCAGCAGCTCCGGGATTCCTTTGCCGGTGGCCGCGGACAGGGCTACCACGCCCTCGCCCACAGGGATATCGGTCTTTTCCACCAAATCCGCTTTATTATAGCACTGCAGCACCGGCGTGCCGGGCTTGGCAAGCTGGGAAATCAGCTTGTCCACAACTGCAATATGCTCCTGCCGGTTTTCATCGGAAGAATCAATCACATGCAGCAGCAAGTCCGCATATTGAAGCTCCTCCAGCGTTGCACGGAAAGCATCCACCAGATGGTGGGGCAGCTTGGCAATGAAGCCAACGGTGTCCGTCAGCACCACATCCAAATTATCGGAAACCGTTAACTGCCGGGATGTGGTGTCCAGCGTATCAAACAGCCGGTTATTGGCAGGGATTCCTGCTCCTGTGAGCCGGTTCAGCAAGGTGGATTTTCCAGCGTTGGTGTAGCCTACAATGGCCACCACCGGCACAGAGTTTTTCATTCTCCGCTCCCGCTGCACGGCGCGCACCTGCCGTACCTGCTCCAACTCCTGCTGCAGCCGGTTGATCCGTTCCCGGATGTGCCGGCGGTCAGATTCCAGCTTGGTTTCACCGGGACCCCGGGTTCCGATGCCGCCGCCCTGCCGGGACAGGCTCTTGCCCATACCGGAAAGCCGGGGCAGCAAATACTGGTACTGCGCAAGCTCTACCTGGAGCCGACCTTCTTTGGTTTTTGCCCGGTTGGCGAAAATATCCAGAATCAGCGCGCTTCGATCCAGCACCGTGACCCCGATCATTTCCTCCAGCGCCCGGATATTGCCGGGAGAAAGCTCATTGTCAAAGACCACCATATTGGATTGCGTGGCCTCCACAAGCATTTTCACTTCCAGGGCTTTGCCCTCGCCGATAAAGCTGTGAGAATCCGGGGTGTGGCGGTTCTGCAGGATTTTTCCTGTGCAAAAACCGCCGGCTGTTTCCAGGAGGGCTTCCAGTTCCTCCAGGGTTTCGTCCGTAGCTGTTTGTTCTATTGAAAAGCAGTCTGCGTTCAGGCCAACCAGGACTGCCCGCTCCTGCCGGGTTGAAAAGTTTGTTTCCATAGTTCCTCCGGTGAAAATATCGACACAATAATACAAAAAGTCCGCACCACGGTTACGCAGTGCGGATTTTGTCTTACTTCAGGCCGAATCTCTTGTTGAAACGGTCAACACGTCCACCGGTGTCAACCAGCTTCTGCTTGCCGGTATAGAAAGGGTGGCACTTGGAGCAGATTTCAACGCGGATGTCCTTCTTGGTGGAGCCGGTCGTAAAGACGTTACCACAGGCACAGCGAATCGTAGTCTGTTCGTAATTGGGGTGGATACCTTCCTTCATGTTGTTCACCTCTTTCTTCTCAGGTAAAAGGGCATAATTGCCCTAGCAATCTTTAATCGCCCGGATATCATAACACATCCGAGAATAGATTGCAAGTGTTATTTTTGGTTTTTCCGTGTTTTTTTCCTTTAAAATGCCCAATTGCCGTTACGGAAGATGGGAACGACCTTGCCTCCGGCGCAAATTGCATCGATATTCATGCTGTCGCAGCCGATCATGAAGTCCTCATGAATCATAGACTCGTTGATGCCCAGTGCGCGGCACTCTTCCAGAGTCTTGCTGTGATGGTCACGGATGGTATCCGGGAATCCCCTGCCCACAGCCAGATGGCAGGCAGCATTTTCATCAAACAATGTGTTATAGAACAGGATGCCGCTTTCGCAGATGGGACTTGCCTGGGGCACCAGTGCGCATTCGCCAAGATAGGCAGCGCCCTCGTCCATGGAGAGCATGGTGTTCAGCA
>JAZOUU010000079.1:0-4049 GCA_045658365.1 Faecousia sp.
GGACGGATTTGGGTGGAGGAAGTGGATTCCCTGTAAGGAGGCTGCCTTATGAAAATGGCAAAGAAGACTGTGGTATTGCTGATGCTATTTACGCTGGCCTTTGCGGCGGTGTATATTGTTGACAGCTTGCTTCATTACAACGCTATGATGACCAGCTTCCCTTGGTGGACTTGCTTTGTGTTTGCGGCTATGTATTTTTGCCCTGTTCTTGCCTTTGAGGGAATTCTGTATGGAATCCTGATTCTGGTGGAAAAACGGAAAAAGAAATGATGTCAGGAGGGGCGATGCCCCTCCTGTTTCCATATTACAATAGAATGGGCTGGATTTGCCTTCCCTGCATGGCTTCCTCCACAGCCAGCGGAATCATGCCAAAATCCGCGATTAAGGAGGTGGGCTTTTTCTGGGGATCATCCTGCCCGAAGGGAACGAAATAATAATTCCTTCGGGCCAGCAGCTTTCCAATATTTTCTGCAGCGCCTGCAAGACCGTCGTTGGTGGACACGGCTACCACTACGGGCCGCCCGTTCCGAAGATGACTTTTCGCAGCCATCGTCACTGGAGTATCCGCAATGGAATGGGCCAGCTTTGCCAGCGTATTGCCGGTGCAGGGAGCGATCACCAGAACATCAAATAGCTGTTTTGGTCCGATGGGTTCTGCTTCCGGGATGGTTCGGATGGGAGCGCGTCCGCAGATTTCCACAGCTGTCTGCAAATGCTCCTTTGCGGTTCCAAACCGGCTATCGATGGCGGCGGAATTTTCGGAAAAAATGGGAGTCACCTGATGGTCCCGGCTGAGAAGTTCCATCATGGGGAATACATCGCTGTAGGTACAGAAGGACCCGCACAGGGCAAATCCGATTTTCATGTTGTTTCCTCCTTATAATATTGTAAGAATGTTTTGGCAATCAGCTCCCCGGAGCTTTCCGGCAGGTGGATCCCCGGCAGACCCCGGGCGATGATGATATCCTCTCCCGCTATGCCGTCGGAGGAAGCTAGCTCGATTTTCACGCAGTCTTCCCGGCACCGGGCCATTTGTTCTGCATTCAGAACAGGGGAGGGGACTGTGTTGAAAATCAGACGGTACCGGGGCAGGGAATCGGAAATATTGGATGTGTGGATTGCTTGGTATCCCAGCGCGTCGATCAAAGCAAGGTCCCTTTCTTTTCTGGCAGAGATGGTCACATACGCGCCGATTGCCTTGAAAAGCTGACCCAGACATTTCCCAATCCGCCCAAAACCGATAATCAGAACCGGACAGCCCCGCAACGTGACCGAAAGATAGGGAAGGGCAACATCCAGCGCACATTCCGCGGTTATGTAAGCATTGGCAGCAAGATATCTCTCGTCTTTGAGAAAATCCTCGGTCTGAAAACTCCGTAGGTCCGGATGGTCTAGGTTGCCGCCGAAAATGATGCAATTCCCCGAAAGGCAATTCAGCAGCGAATTCACATTGCCGCCCATCCGCAGACTACCGGAGGGCGAAAAGCTGGGTACATCCAGTATTAGATGCGTTACCTCCGGCCCCGGGGCATCCACAACGGGAAGTCCCTTCCGAATCAGAATCTCTTTGGCAAACCGGGAGGCTTCTGTTCCGCCGGCGCAAAATATCCTATTGAAATTCATATCATCACCCTTTCATGCCAGATTATGCGAAGCATCGGCGGGATGTGCTTGATTTTTCACTGAAATTCTGTATAATGATAAATAAGAGGTGATGCAAATGCGTAGACTTGGATTTATTCACGATATGTTGGATGTGAAGGTTCTGATCCTGTTCGTTATGGCCCGGGTCAGCTATCCCGTCAATACCCAGCAGATTTATGAGCTTTGCTATCAGGACGATTGCCTGAGTTATTTTGATGTATGCACTGCCATTCCGGAAATGGTTAAGTCCGGCCATTTGAAGGAGGACGGAGCAGAATGCTATATGATTACGGAAAAGGGCAAGGCTGACGGCAGCCTGACGGAGGATTCCATTGCTTTCACTGTCAAGCAGAAGGCGGAAAATGCCGTTGCCAAGTTTAACCGGCAGATTCGCCGCTCCAGCTTTGTGAAAACCCAGATCATCCCCCGGGATTCTGGCGATTTTTCTGTGATTATGGCGCTGGATGATGAATTCGGCAATCTGATGACCTTGGAGCTGGTTGCGCCCGACCAGCGGCAGGCTGTCCGCTTGGGTAGACTCTTTGAAAAGAAGGCCGAGGCTGTTTACAACCTGACCATGGCGGAACTTCTTGACGAAGAAGACGACTTAGAAGACTAAATGTAGTCCCCGTTTGAAAAATGAACCGAACCAGTAAAACTGGACAATAGACAAAAAGCCCCCTGATGTAGGATAATAACTACATTGGGGGGTATTGTTATGCAAAAGAGAAAATACGTACATATCAAGTTAATAGAAGATCAAATTCAAATAATGCGTGCAGATGGAATGACTAACCGAGAGATAGCAGATCACTTTGGATTGAATTTGAAACAGGTTAAGAATTGGGTAAACCGGCACAACAGATTCCAGAATAATCTTGCCATTGGTATTACGCCTAAACCCAAAGGAAGACCCAGAAAGGAAGGGTTACCTCCACGACAGAACGAGAAGAAGGAGATCGAGCGATTAAGAATGGAGAACAAGTTGTTGCGGGATTTTCTACAATTTACAGAAAGGAAGTGAGGCCGAATATAAAATATGCAGTGATCTATCGTCATCGGGATGAGTACCCGGTAGCTGTTATGTGCAAATTCTTTGGAGTGTCCCGGAGTGGCTACTACGACTTTGTTAAGCGCCTTGGGCAGCTCGAGCATGACGTAGATCTGGCTGAGAAGATTCGGGAATGTCAAAACAAGACAGATAGAACTTATGGCTACAGACGGGTCTGGAAATGGTTGAAAGACAGAAATATCGCAAGAAATCCAAAAACAGTACTTAGAGTAATGAAAAAGTACGGTCTTTTGTCAGAGATTCGCCGCCGCAGGAAGTGGGTGAACCTCGGACAGCAGGTACATAAGTACGAGAATCTTCTGAAGCGGCAGTTTCGTACAGATAGGCCGAATGCGAAATGGGTAACGGATATTTCCTATATCCATACCAAAGAAGGTGTGCTGTATCTGTCAATGATCCGGGATCTATATGATAACAGTATTGTGGCATACAAGACAGCCACACAGCAAACGGTCAATCTTGTCCTGGATACGATCCGGCTGGCAATGAAAAAGGAGAAAAAGAGAGTCGCTGCGGAGTTGCAGCTCCACAGCGACCAAGGCTTTCAATATACTTCACAGGCATATTTTAAGCTAACTCAATCTTACGGGATAACGCCGTCAATGTCAAGGAGAGGTAATCCGTATGACAATGCTATGGCAGAAAATTTCTTCTCCATCTTAAAAACGGAGTGCATTTACCGGCGCAAACCGAGAACACTTTCTGTGGCACAACGCATGATTGATGACTACATCTATTTTTACAACAATGAGCGCATCCAGACAAAAACAGGAGTGGCGCCGCTAACGCTACGCCACTCCGCTTAAATTAAATATTTCCTACATAGGGGTGTTTTTGTACTGTCCGCACAAATTGGGGCAGTTCAGCTTCACATCGGGGTTATTTGTTGAAATCTACGCCACGACTGACAGTCCAATATTTAAGAGCGCTTTCGATGTCCTTCTGTGGGAGATCGAAATATTCCGCAAGCTGCCAGGGTTCTGTAAATCCAAAAGAGAACGCTTCCCGAAATTCTGCTTCTGTCAAATAGTGCTGGGCTGCCCACCGGTTTGCCCGGTATTCACTGCGCTCAACCAGCTCGTAAGGGCTGTCTGCTTTGTGGAGTGCGCCGGTTGCTGCGTGTCCTAATTCGTGGTAGCAGATGCCTCGCAGCAGGCGGGTGGAGGTAATCTTTGTAAAATCCAAAAAGATTGCATAGTCGCTCCGATCCCGAATGGTCGCGCTCGGCTGAGGGCAGCCGTTATACGCAATGATATCTACTTGGTTTTTTTGACAGTAGCCATAAAAATCCGAAAGCTCAAACATAGTTACTCCTCTGATTGCCGTCGCATTC
>JAZOUU010000080.1:0-47672 GCA_045658365.1 Faecousia sp.
CGGTATGTAGCGTCGGTCATGCCAAGGAATCTGGCGATCCGCTTGGCATACTGAACAGTCTGGGTATTGGATGCGTTGACAGAAGGCAGCCACTTTGCAAGCAGGCTTGTTTCGTCACCCATATCCATCGCCTCCAGATCAGTCTCCAGCTGCTTCTTGATGAGCCCCAGCGCATCCTTTTCGCAAGGAGTGCCCAAAAGGCTCAGAAGGTCATCCCAACGGCCAAACTCAGCCACATAGGGGATGTTCTTCTTTGCAGAGTCGGGGGCGTTGTGTGCCAACCACTGCAAGCACACACGGAACACCTTTCTCTCGCCGAGACCACCACGTACATCCCGGGCAAAGAAAAGAGTCTTCATTGCCAGGTCGGGATCTTCAGTGAAGGCCCGGACGAAACGCTTGAGGATCTCCTGTTCGCCCGCGCTTCTCAGTGCGCCGATGGTCGCGAACAGATCCAAGCAATCCGAATAGGTCGTTGCATGCGTAACAGCACCGTTTTCAGTATAGATGCGGTTAACTTCATTTTTCAGATATTCTAACATGAAAATCCCTCCTTAGGATCATAATAGTTAAGGTCAAGGCACATCCCACAAAGGGAAGCAGAACCACGCCAGGCGTGGAATGATTATCTCATTGAAGTTTGCCAATTGCTGTATGTGCCTTTATACAAGATGCGTTATGTCCAGGCATTTCTGATTAGCAGTCAGATCCTTACTGTTGCTGTCCGCATCTTTATTACGAACAAGGCACGGTCCGGTCGGACGGCATGAATTTCAACTCTTTTGGAGTCGTGGTCAGAACTTACCTGACTAGCTGCAATTATGCTGTTCGTGCCTTTTGCGGAATGCTACGGCGCGCATAACATTCGGGGCTCTTCCCCTTCCGCGAGGGTGCTCAATGCGTTCACCTGCCGTAGCTTTTCAAGATGCGTTTTAGCTACCACCGGCTATTCACCAGTATTCTCGCTTGGTTGCTGTCCGCATCTTTCCAACAAGGTGCATTCAAAATGTTGATAGAGTTCAGTAAGCTTATCGCCCCCTAGCCCATTCAGTCACAACATTGCTGTTAGCACCTTTATACAAGATGCCGTTTTAACAAGGCCCTGCTAAGCAAGGTATCTTGAACCCCAAATAATGCTGGCGGCATCTTTGTTAACGAAGCAAGGCGCTGTGTACCTTTTCCATTCAGTACATATAAAGGGGTGGAGGAGTAAAACTGCTGGCAGCACCTTTATTCAAGATGCCTTTCACACGTCGCCATTCGGCAAGTCTTCCGCCCGAAACGGAAGCTCCTTCCTCGGTGTGCGGGAAGAATAAGTACATTTGCTGCAGGCATCTTTATTAAATTGAACAAGGCACCATTTAGGTGGGAGTCGAACCCACGAAACGAGGATTCTGAGTCCTCTGCTATACCAACTTAGCTACACGCAATTGCTGTTGGTGCCTTTCTTGGGCAGGCTTCCATCTGGTGCAGTTCGGGCGTAATGTCCGAAATGGCCTTGATGTACCCAGCGGGCTCTGGTCACAATGTCCAGAGGCACTTTGATCGCCTGCACAACATTAGATCGGCTTTGTTGCGGGCCTGGGACACAATGCCCAGGGCACACTCTGTTGCCGATTCCCAGACCTGCCAGTGAATACCCTGCGCCAATTACAGGGCATTATAGCAGGTCTGTTTTTGCAAGTGAGCCTGACAAGTTTCCGCCAGAGGTATGTTCATGCAGGCATCGCTTACAAATGCATCATACACCCCCTACCACGGAAAATCGTGGAAAAAAAGTTGCGAACTCAGATTTTTAGGTCTGAGTTCGCTTATTTTTCTGTTTTTCCAGCCTTTCACACAGCTTTTTTACAAAATCATCGGGAAAAACCGCCTTCAGAACCGGTCCAAAAGATAAAACACGGATCAAAAGCTCTGTCTCGTCCTCCTTCTCATAAAAGAGAGTGATTTTGTAATGGGTATCGTCGATGCGCTCCGTTTCCTTGTCCAGATGGGAGAAGTGAAGCATGACTCGCTCCAGAGCATTGCGATCATCCGTCAGTTCCAAAACAAGCTTTCGTTTCTTCATGGGTTTGGGGCAATAGTCCTCATTCTCACAGGGCTCCAGCATAAAACATTGCCGGATACGGCCTAAATTGATGGAAAGGGATTCCCGCTTATTTGCGGAGATCAGACGGAACTTGTCATCCTTAGGAGAGTATTCCAGTTTATAGGGAACACAGCGCCAGTAATGCGGAATCCCTTTATGCCCCTCAAATTGGATTTGCAGCCATCGCTTGTGCCGGATCGCAGAGAGAATACAACGAAAGCGTTTAATGTAACCGGGGTCCTCAAAGGGATCGCCATCATTGAAACGGTCGTAATACACAAAGGTATCCGGCAGATATAAGGGTTCTACATCTTCCAGACCATCTGTCGGAGGATCAAAGAGCCTTATCCGGGGGTCACTCAGAAGCGCCTTCAGCCACCGTTTCTGTAAGGTGGTCAGAGGCATAGTAGGCTTATATTCCAACGGGGTGCCATAGTCGTCTGTTATGAAAGGCCAGGTCTGACTTTCCAATGCGTCCGGGATGGTTAAGATGCTCTCTTCAAAGCCCTTCTCGCGGACGATATCCAGTATAGTCTGGTGTGTAAGCTCGCCATCCACTGCTTTATTTAGCAGCTGCGCGATTACATTATAGTAAGTGCCGTAAATCTCAGAAAATAGCATTACGCCTCACCTCCATACTGCTCGTACATCAGCTCCAGATCCTCATAAAACCGCTTTACAACATTCTGGTCAGAGCATTCCAACTTTTCAATACGACCAATGAAGGTACGCAGCCAGGGCATCATCTCCGACGCATCGTAGGTATCAACCACATACTTACAGGTGTTTTTGTCGATCAGCTCCACATGTCCGTTCCGTTTTTCCCGCTCCAGCCGCCGGGGAATATGCTGCTCATTGTCTTCAAAATGCACCGTCATCTCCAGATGATCCACATTGAAGCCTACGCCGTCAGAGGTGCCCCAAAGGTGGCTGTGATATTTCTTACAGTAATGCTCATAGACAGAGAAATCTGTCTCTTCCTCCAGAATCTCGACTTCCTTTATGTAATCGATTCGGAAGAACTGCAGCGCGTGGAAGCGATTGTGGTAGCATAGCAGATACTGCCTGCCGCCCTGGGTGCTGACATAAATCTTCAGCGGCAGCACAAAGTGCCAGAAGGCAGAGTTCTCACGACGGCGGCTGACATTGACAAACTTGATGCGCCGTTTTTCTCCAATAGCTGTTACCAGCTGCAGCAGAATCCGGCTGTTCATGGCATGGAGCATATAATGATGCTTAAACTGGAAACAGTCGGGTTTCTCATCCAGTTTATCCTGCAGTGTGGAACCGATGACACCAAGAGGATCCATCTCAGAATAAAACGCAGTGGCATTTGCCCACTGTGACAGATCTACCATGTTCTCTGTACGACTAAAGTACAGCTCTCTGCCACGCTTCTCAGCCTTTAAAATGCCCAGAGCAACATATTCCTTCAGCTTTTTGCGGATGGTGGAAATATCCGGCTGCCACTCACTCTCAAAATGGCGCAGATACTTATCGAAGATAATATCCAAAATCTCCTGCACAGTGTGCGCTTCACCGGTATGCAGGATATCCAGAATGTAGAAATGGAAGGTCACATCACCGGTGGTGAAGCTTTTTGCCTTAAACGCATTATAGAAAGGGTTTCCGGGAATGGAGCGGCTATCCACAGACAGAAAGACATTCTTTCCATCCGCAGTCTGCCGAAAGCGCATGAAATCACCCAGCCAGCTTTCAATGCGGCGACGCTCATTGTCATAGCTTCGCGCACTTTTTTTATCGTATTCCGTTCGGCTCTTAAAGCCATAGATGTAAAACTGCCGCATATAATCCCGGATGCGGTCAAAATTCTTTATCAGCTCGCTGTATGCCATAAAAAACACCTTCTTTTTATTTATTTTACTCTTTCATTTTGTTTTAATCAACTGTCCGCGGTTATTTCAGCAAGCCAAAGCCCTCCGGGGCAACAACCAAAGGATAGTGCACACTATCTTTCTTACCCTTATATTCCACACTGTAACCCAACATTCGTCCAACAAAACGGGTCCTACGCTTGCGGTTGCTAACGTTTCCATTTTAAAAATTCTTGATGCCCTGTTCGGTTTTCTCAACCTTGCACCAAACTGCCATACTATCTCCTTCCTGCTTTCTATGCCTGCAATTCAGATTTCCGCTAAGAGTGCATATACATTCCTCACAGCATTTCTCTTTGCTATCTTCTTTTCTTTCTTCTGTTGGGCTTTCCAACGTTTTGTTCCCTTTCTCGGCTTCTCTTTTTTTACAGGAACAGGCTGTAGTGGATGACGCATACGGAAATAATCGTGTTCAACAATGTAATCCAGATATTCCACAATTGCATCTTTATGTACCTTTTGGTGGTGGTATTTTGAAATTGGGGTAGATGGATCTTCCATTCCTCTAGTATTTTGATGATATAGAGAGAGCTTGTTATTATTTCCCACCGCAATAATCTTCCACTTGCTTCTAGGGGTAGTAACGATCAACGTTCCGTCGCGCAAATAACAACTCGTTCCGTGATTCTGACAAAAGCGCTCTACTGCACGCTGCTCTTTGCGAAAACGTTGCCCTACCGGCGAGCAACAGCTACACTGACGGTAGTGGTTCTGCCGTGCATCTTCTGGCGTAGCAAATGATTTCCGGTTATCCGCTTTAATGCTTCTTACAAATGTACAATGTGGCAGATGGAATACTTTTTCTTTGCTGTTTGCACTGTAATAAACCACAACGCTCAACTCCTTTTTGTTTGTGATAATATCATATCAACCAATTAGTCCAATAAAATGCCCGGAATTGGCACTCGCCAATTCCGGGCTTTATTCTTTTTATGCCATCAGCGTCTCAATCTCGTCAATATCCAGCAAGTGATTGCCAATCAGATCTTCGGGCGCACCCTCAGTGATCAGAATATCATTTTCCAGACGGATACCGATCCCCTCCTCCGCCACATACAAACCGGGCTCGTTGGTGATCACCATGCCGGGCTCGTAAATGCTGCGGTCGCTGGGATCGTGGGTATCCAAACCCAAAGTATGGGATACGCCGTGGTAGTAATACTTTCCGATCTGGCCGTCCTCGGTAATGAGTTTTGCGGAGCGCAGGGCCTTTTTATAGAAATCAATGACGGCCTGCTGAGGCTCGCGAACGGGGACACCGGGCCGCATTTTCTCCCTGGAAACTTCCATTGCTTCCCGGACGATGGTCCACAGTTCCTTTTGGCGGGCAGTGAATTTGCCTCCCACGGGGATGGTGCGGGTAATATCGGCAGAGTAATAGCCGCACTCCGCGCCCAGATCCAGCAGCAGCAAGTCCCCATTTTTAGCAATGCAGTTGTTGTCATGGTAGTGAAGCATCGTCGCATTGGCGCCGGAAGCAGCAATGGTGGTAAAGGCATTGCGCAGTCCGCTGCGGGCAACGTAATGCTCATAATCCGCCTGCCACTGGTATTCATACTCCCCGGGCTTGGCGGTTTTCATCATCTGCATCAATGCCTGAATGGTCACTTCACCGGCCCGGCGGATGTTGCTGATTTCCTCGGGGGCCTTGATGGTACGCAGATTGTAGACCAGCGGCGCGCTGTTGCAAATCTCCAATGCCGGGTACTTTTCTTTCAACTTCCGGGCCAGTTCCTCGGAGGGAGTCGCTGCGGCATTCATGGACAGCCGGTCAAAGGAGAAATATGCCTTCATGGGAGGGCCGGAAAGCGCACGTCCATTGTAGACCATACCTGCCACCAGCCGGTCCATATCCTGCATGTAGTGGACGGAATTTTGGGGAATTCCGCTGTACTGAGATGCTTCCTCCACCGTGATCATGTGGCCGTTCCATTTGATAAGAAAATCATCGGGCTGGGCGATAAACAGCGTTTCGGTGGTGCCGCTGGCGGTTTTTGTCATCACCAGCCAAACATTTTGCTCGTCAATGCCGGTAAGGTAGTAGAAATTGCGGTTGACCGGGAAAGGATGCATATCCTGATCATTGCTCTTCACCGGCGCAAAGCCGGAGTGGAAAAATGCAACGGCATTCTCATCCATCTTTTCCATAAATCTTTTTCGGTTGCCTGCATAAAATTCTGCGTTCATAAGTGCCTCCTATCAATTGGTCGCGTTGATTTCCTTCAATATATCACACTTTATTTCATTTTTGTAGTGCTTTTTTCGTTTTTAATACTTTTGCCAAATGCCGTATAGCAGCTAATAAATACCGAATGCCGAAATCGGCTTGCATTTTCCCGTTTCCTAAGTACAATGACCGTAACAGTATAGGAGGTGGCGTGATGGAAGCCATTCAAACGACCCATTTAACCAAGCGATACGGAAATTTAACTGCGGTAAATGATCTGGATCTGACGATCCGGCAGGGAGAATTATTCTCCCTGCTAGGTGTCAACGGTGCAGGGAAGACCACAACCATTAAGATGCTGTCCGGATTGACAAAACCCACTTCAGGAGATGCTTTTCTCATGGGGTACAGCGTCCGCCGCCAAACGAAGCAGGTAAAATCCCTCCTTGGGATCTCTCCCCAGGAGACCGCCGTAGCATCCAATTTAAGCGTCCGGGAGAATTTGACATTGATGGGTGGGCTTCACGGGCTTTCCAAAGAAGCCTGCGTCCAAAAAATTGCGAATTTGAGCGAGCAGTTCTCTTTCTCGGAAATTTTGTCCCAAAAAGCAGGAACCCTCTCCGGCGGCTGGCAGCGGCGCTTAAGCATCGCCATGGCGCTGATGGGCGAACCGAAAATTTTATTTCTGGATGAACCCACCCTTGGGTTGGATGTCCTTGCCCGAAGCGAATTGTGGGATACTATCCGCGCTTTGAAAGGCAGTACCACCATCATTTTAACCACCCACTACATGGAGGAGGCCGAAGCGCTTTCCGACCGAATCGGCATTATGAACCGGGGCAGCCTCATCGCACTGGGGACACCCGGGGAATTAAAGGCCCGGGCGAATGCCAACCGCCTTGAAGATGCCTTTGTGACTATGATCAAGGAGGCAGAAACATGAAAACGCTGACATTTGCCAAACGAACCGCCAAGGAGATCTACCGTGACCCTGTGAATCTCTTCTTCGGCCTGGGCTTTCCTGTGATCTTGCTCCTGCTTTTAAGCACCATTCAGGCCAATATTCCTGTGAGCCTATTTGAGATTCAGCAGCTTGCGCCGGGAATCGCGATATTTGGGCTGTCCTTTATGACCCTATTCTGCGGCTCTCTCATTGCCAAAGACCGGGAATCCGCATTTCTTCAGCGTCTGTATACCACCCCCATGACGGCGGTAAATTTCATTGCCGGCTATGGCGCTCCCCTGCTTATCATGGCCCTTGCCCAGGGTTTTGTCTGCTATCTTACTGCTGTATTTTTGGGTCTGCCGGTCACCCCGAATTTGCTGCTGGCGCTGCCGGCCCTGCTTCCCGTGGCGCTGCTGTTTGTTTCTTTGGGGCTACTGTCTGGAAGTGTTCTAAACAGCAAGCAGGTAAGCGGCATTTGCGGTGCGCTGCTGACCAACCTGACTGCATGGCTATCCGGCATCTGGTTCGATTTGGAACTGGTGGGCGGCAGCTTTCAAAAAATCGCCGATCTGCTCCCCTTTGTTCACGCAGTCAAGTGGGAACAGGCAGTGCTGAGCGGAACTATCGCCGAAGGCGTCGGAGATCTTTTTTGGATCCTTGGCTACGGAATCGCTGCCACCATCGCCGCCGTTTTCCTGTTCCTGCGGCAGATGAAACAGGCATAGTTAGCCTGCCGGTAAAACCCATTTTCAGTCACATCCAGTGAAAACCTCTCCCATTTTTCAGTCTTCTGCTTTTTTGTAAAAAACGCAAAAAGTTCTTGACAAACAGGATGCTCATCGCTATAATAAGCATGTTCTGTTTGAGCCGCCGGTATAGCTCAGTTGGTAGAGCAGCTGATTTGTAATCAGCAGGTCGGGGGTTCGAGTCCGTCTACCGGCTCCAAACGGAGCTGCTAGAATTAAATATGGGGGAGTTCCCGAGTGGCCAAAGGGGACAGACTGTAAATCTGCTGCGTTTCGCTTCGATGGTTCGAATCCGTCCTCCCCCACCAAACAAAAAAGACTTGCTACGGCAAGTCTTTTTTTGTTTGTGTTTGTGTCCGCAGGACACGACATCGTTTGACCGCTTGCGGTCAACATCATTTTGTGCGAAGCACAAACATCGTTCCGCTTGAGCGGACACAAAACGGAGTTGCGACAGGTCGCAAACAGTGTTATGCTTCGCATAAATAGTGTTGCCTTCGGCAAACGATGTTGCACTTCGTGCAAAAGAATGGTATAATTCAGTCGAGGTGATAGAAATGAAGGAAGATAAACTCTCTGATTTATCAATGCAGTTATCTGTTGATGTTCTTAATTTAGTAAAAGAACTTCGTCATAGAAAAGAAACTATCATTTCAAATCAGATTGGCAGAAGCGCTACAAGCGTTTGTGCCAACATTGCCGAAAGCAAATATGGTCACAGTCGTGCCGATTTTATTGCAAAACTTGAAATTGCATTAAAAGAAGCGAGTGAGACGGGTAAATGGCTTGAAATGCTTTATAAAACAGACTATATTGAGGAAGCGACATACAAAAGAATAAACAAAACTTGCTCTTCAATTAGAATTTTACTGATTACTTCAATTAAAACTGCAAAGGAAAACAGCAAATGAGATTTATAAACTGGAATATTAGTTATGCAGGAGATACAGAAAATAAATTCAAATACTTGCAAACGGTTATTACAAAAGACACTTGCGTAATGTTACAAGAGGTAAAACCCCATGCATATGAATACATCAAAGAGCAATTACAAAGCGAGTACCATCTTTTCTATTCATTAAATTACAGAAAACCAAGTAAATTTGACTCAGATGCAAGAAAACTTGGCGTGTTAATTATTATTCACAAAAGTTTTCAGGTCGAAGATTCAGGAGTGATAGAACGCAGTCCTTTCCCTGACAGGACAATGTATATTGATTTTGTTCACGATAATAAAAATATTAAAGTTTTGGCTCTCCACTCATTAACCGGCTGCGGTTATTATAGAACAAAATCAGTTCAATACGATTCTTTTACAGAATTTATTGATAATTTTCAACCGGATATTATCGGAATTGATGCCAATGAGCCGCAAATTGATCATTATGATATTAAGCAAATGCAGTTTTTTGATAACGGTCCCGGCGCAAAACACTTTTTTGATAAAATTGATGAAATCAGTTTGGTCGATTCGTTTGTAAAGCATAATAATATTACTGTGTGTGAAAATGGAGTTCCGCTTACAAAATCACATAACATAAGACGAAAGGGCGCGGTAAGATACGATTTTATATTTATTAAAAATCGTTTTGAAATAAATTCAATGAATTACTATTATGATGATGCAATAAATGCTGGAAGTGACCATGCATTGTTAATCTGCAGTTTAAAATAATTTCAAACAAATAGACTTTTCTCTGGACATATAGTCTTTAATGTGTATAATTGCTGTTACCAAAAAGAAAGGTGGCAGTGATATGTCAAGAGAAGAATTGCAAGAGGAAATATATTTTTTATATGGACTTTGGTACAGATACTTTGACCTTTATCATTTCCTCAAAAAGAATAAAAGAGGTTTAGAGTTGATACCAAAACTTCGTGAAAGACAAAATGAAATTTCACGGCTTATTGACCTTGCAAAAGACCAACTTTAAGTTGGCATCTAAATGGTTCGGAACAGCCAAACAAACCAGACCTTTCGGTCTGGTTTTTTTGTTTGGTAGGGGAGAACATAGGATTCGAAAGGCCGGTCCAAGCAAACAGTCTGGTGGACTGTTTGCCCGGCCGTGGCTTTTCCGCAAAAAAAGCGAATCCGTCCACTTTTTCTCATACCCTATTGACAACCGCATTCCCGGTGTGTATAATACAATTAACAATTAGGTTAAACGTTAAAGGAGGTGTCTTATGGCACTGCAGCACACATTAAAAGCCCTCGCCGACCCCATTCGACGGGAGATCCTGAATATGCTGAAAAAGGGGCGCATGTCCGCAGGCGAAATCACCGAACATTTCTCAGTCACTGCCCCCTCCATTTCCAGACACCTGTCGGTTTTGAAGGAAGCGGACTTGATCAGAGATACCAGAGAGGGTAAATTTATCTACTACGAGATCAACACCTCTGTGTTAGAGGAAACCATGCTTTGGATCGCGGATTTGAAAGGAGATCATGCCAATGCTTAAAAAGAATTCATTCAAGATCATCCTGTCGTCACTCATTATTTTGCTTCCGGTTTTTTACGGAATCCTTATGTGGAACGATTTGCCCGACATGATGACCACCCATTGGGGCGCGGACGGCAACGCCGATGGCATTGGTGGAAAGGCTTTTGTCATTTTTGGCCTGCCAGCCATTCTCTTGGCTTTGCATCTTGTTTGCCTGCTCTTTACCCTGCTGGACAAAAAACAGAAAGAACAAAACCAAAAGGCCTTAGGCATCGTTTTTTGGATTTTGCCCGTGATTTCTCTTCTGTCCAACGGAATCATCTACCGCGCGGCCTTCGGATCAGAACTTGACCTGGCACTGCTTGTCCCTGGCCTGCTTGGCATTATGATGATCGTCATCGGCAACTATCTGCCAAAGGTAAGCCAGAACAGAACCTTGGGCATCAAAATTTCCTGGACGCTGAACAACGAGGAAAATTGGAACAAAACCCACCGCCTGGCCGGCAAGATTTGGGTCATCTGCGGACTTATCATGTTGCTGTCCATCTTCCTTCCCCTGGCAGCCATGCTGTGGGTAACGGGATGCGCCCTGGTTGTTATGGTGGTGATTCCCATGATTTATTCCTATTCCATTTACAAACGTCATCAAAAGGAAGGCATCGTGTATTCTGCGCCGGAAAAGAGCAAAGCAGGGAAAATCTCTGCCAGAATATCCGCTGTAGTTGTCCCCCTCCTTTGCATTGGCATTGCCGTTGTGATGTTTACAGGTGATATTACCGTGGATTGCAGAGATTCCGCTTTCACCGTCAATGCAACGTATTGGACGGATTTGACCGTAAATTATTCTCAGATCGATACCATAGAATACCGTTCGGATTTCCGTCCCGGTCTGCGTACCAGCGGCTTCGCCTCCGCGAGACTGTCCATGGGGATCTTCCAAAACGATGAGCTTGGCGCTTACACTTTGTATGCGTATGCCGGTGCGGAGGAATATATTGTATTGACCTCCGGCGAGAAAATCCTTGTCATTGGTTTGGCGGAAGCGGCGGAAACCCAAGCTGTCTATCAGGCCCTGCTGGCAAAAACATCACCGTAACCCTTTTAACTGTCAAAAGGTCAATCCTTTCGGATTGACCTTTTGTTCTGCGGTTGAAAAACAGAAATAGTTATGATATCATTACCAAGAGGTGAACGAATATGAAACACAGTTTCCTCGCAGCATTGGCCGCCATCGTGATGATCTCCCTGGCCGCCTGTCAACAAAACAATCCTCCCGCCGAATCCGTCCATTGGGAAGAACCATCTGTGTCCTCCCAGCCGGAAACCTCTGCAACAACCGTGTCTGAACCGATGGTAACGGAGCCCGTCCATTCTCAGCTGTATATCCCGGGAGTTTCCGTAGAGGATGTAATCGTGTACTTCAGCGAGGTTTGCCTGGACAGCGAAATTATCAACAGCGGAGATCCCAGCTATGTGCAGAAATGGATTGCCCCCATCTACTATTCTCTGGAGGGCGACTATACCGATGCTGACCTTGCCACGCTGACCTCTTTTACGGATTGGTTAAACAGCATTGAGGGCTTTCCTGGCATCTCGAGAAACGAAGACCCTTTGAAGCGGAACTTAAGAATCCATTTCTGCGATGAGCAGACGCTTCTTTCGCTGATGGGGCAAAACTTTGCAGGCACGGACGGCGCTGTGACCTTCTGGTACGTAGACGATATCATCTACGATGCCATTATCTGCTACCGCACGGATTTGAACCAACACCTCCGAAATTCCGTTATCCTGGAAGAAATTTATAACGGTTTGGGTCCTATACAGGACACTGTCCTTCGTCCGGACAGCATTATTTATCAGGAGTTTTCGGAGCCTCAGCAGCTTACCGCCATCGACGAACTGATTCTCCGCCTGCTGTACCATCCGGACATTCAGCCCGGGATGGATAAGCAGCAATGCGAGCAGGTAATTCGCTCTTTATACTATTAACGGAAATCTATCTATATAAAAAGGCCAATCCTTTCGGATTGGCCTTTTCCATTACTGTCTGTCGAAAATCAGCAGTCTGCCGGAGAAATCCTGCATGGCCTTTCCATCGGGAGAAAGGAGCTTTTCCGCGCAAACGCCGTAATTCATCAGCACATTGCCGCTGTATGTCTTATCGCTGTAGCGCAGCTGATAGGTAGCATCCTTACTAAGGCCCTCCAGGCAAAGCATATTCCGGTGGAAACCGGGAATGGCTCTGGTCTTAAAGTAAAGCACCACCACAGTTTTTTCATCCTCGGAAACATACTGCCATACGGTGTTGTTTCCCTCAAATGGAGATCTCAGCCGGTACATCTGCCCCCGGTGGACCACTTCGCGGATCTCCTTATAGACTCCGATCTGCTGCGCGATTTCCTCCAACTGCGCATCGGTGAAATTGGTGATATCCAGCTCGTATCCGAACTGACCGCCCATGGCAACCAACCCTCTGACCAGCATGGACGTAACCCGTCCCACCTGATGGTTGGGGGTCACAGACACGTGAGCCGTCATGAAATTGCTGGGCATGACCATGCTGGTTCCGTGCTGAATCAGCATTCTTTCCCCGGCATCAGAATCGTCACTGGTCCAGTACTGATGGAAATAATGCATCATGCCCGGGTCGAACCGGCCGCCGCCACCGGCGCAGCCTTCAAACAGCACCTCCGGGAAGGCGCTCATGAGCCGCTCCAGAATCTCGTACAGGCCCAGCATATACCGATGAGCCACTTCTGCCTGCCGCTCCGCAGGCAGATCTGCAGAGCCGATTTCGGTGGCATCCCGGTTTACATCCCACTTGATATAATCCACCGGAGCATTTTTCAGAATATCAAACAGGCAGTTAAGCACATATTCCCGCACTTCTTCCCGGGACAAGTCCAGAATCAGCTGCTTTCTCGCCATGCTTCTACCTCTGCCCGGGGCATGCAGGCACCAATCGGGGTGAGCCCGATACAGGTCACTGTCTGGAGAAATCATCTCCGGCTCTACCCAAAGGCCGAACCGCAGTCCCTCGGCATTGACCTTTTCTGCCAGGCCCTTGATGCCGTTGGGCAGCTTTCTGAGATTTACATACCAGTCACCCAGGGAGCAGGTGTCATCGTCCCGTTTGCCAAACCAGCCGTCATCCAGTACAAGCATCTCGATGCCGGCCTTTTTCGCCTGCTTGGCGATACCCACGATCTTTTCTTCGTCAAAATTGAAGTAGGTGGCCTCCCAGTTATTGATCAGCACCGGCCGCTCTTTGTCCCGCCAGGGGCCTCTTGAAAGCCGTGTGCGATACAAGTTGTGATAGGTTCTGGACATTTGGCCGATACCCTCGGCGGAATACACCATCACAGCTTCCGGTGTGACAAAGGTCTCTCCGGGAGTTAGATGCCAGCGGAAATCTGTAGAACCGATTCCCATAAAGGCACGGGTGGCGCCGTAGCGCTCCACTTCCGCGCCCAGTTCAAAGTTGCCGCTGTATATCAGGCTGAAGCCATAAACATCTCCATGATTCTCCGTGGCATTCTTACGAGCCAGGGCAAAAAACGGACTCTGGCCATGACTGCGGCATACGCCCCGGTTTTCCACCGTAACGCAGCCATACATCAGGCCGTCCCGGGCTACATAGCACTCCCGCCCCCAGGCGCCGTGCAAATGGATAAAATCAAAGTCATGATCCTGGAAATCCAGGCTCATGCTCAAAACCCGCTCCAGCTCCACCGCGCCGCTGCCGTAGTTGGTGACCTCCACGTTTCTGGTGATGGCATCCATCTGGCTGAATGCAGTATAGCGGTACAGAATCTGCAGACCTGTCAGTTCATCGTGCAATGTCAGTTCCAGGGTCTGGGCCTCATCGTCGCTTTCCACATAGGTCGCGGGCAGGCCGGCCAGCTTGGGTTTGCCCGCCACAATCCGGTGGGATATGTATTTCATTTTTGTGATCCTACTGCCGTTTTCAAAGGTCGCGTGGAAGGCAGGATAGCGCATATCGCAGCTGCCCAGATAGGAGTATTCGTGAAGAACCACGCCGCTGGATACAAAACCCACAGGCTTTGTGTCTTCCGTTTTCTGATTCATGGTATCGTGGGCCTCCGATGCAACCACACCGGTGCCGTCAAACTCGCAGTCTACCGCTACGCCGCTGACAAAGGGACTGTAATCGTAGGTATCCAGGCCCTCCAGACTTTCCAGCCGTTTTCCGTAATACAGGTGCTCAAGGATATAATCTCCCCGCAGCCTGAACACATAGGAGGTGTTGGGTGTTTGCAAATGGAAGGTTTTTGTTTTGCTGTCAAAGGTAATTGGCATTCCGATCCCCTCTTCTCTCAAAATCTGCATAGCATTGGAAACTTAACAGTTGTTTTGATATAGAATATCAACATTATACCCTATCTCCAGGCTTTTGTCCAGTATTTCCGGGCAGAATCCTGTGTTTCCAAAAAGCAGCCGGACATTCTCTGGAATGTCCGGCTGGTACATATTACATTGTATAGTTGTCGAAATAGCCCTGCACAAGGATAATAGGTGTTCCCTTGTCGCCGGAGCCGCTGGTCAGATCACAAAGAGAACCGATCAGATCCGTCAGCCGCCGGGGAGTAGTGCCCTGGGAGGCCATATCGCCTGCCAGATCACCCTTTTCGCGAATTCTCTGCTCGATGGCCTTTTTCAGCGCTTCGCCGCTGAGATCTGCAAAGTCATTGTCTGCCAAATACTTCAGCTTCAGCTCATTGGGTGTGCCCTCCAGACCGGGGGTATTAGCCACAGAAACGCTGGGGTCAGCCAGCTCCCAAATCTTACCGACAGGATCCTTAAAAGCGCCGTCACCGTAGACCATGACTTCCATATGCTTGCCGGTTTTCTCCAGCAGACGCTTCTGAATGTCCAGCACCAGATCGGTGCATTCCTTGGGGAACAGCTTGATCTTATCCTCCGTGGATTTGTTGGAGCCCAGCAGACCGAATTTTTCGTTATAGCCGCTGCCGTTCACGCTCTCGTTGAGGATATCGTCCAGACCGCAAACCACTTCCGCGCCAGCCTCTTTCAAGATCCGCTTGGTGCGCACGCGGGTGTGGATATCGCAAGTCAAAACCCGCTTAGTGTAATTCAAAATCACCCGGGGATTATTTGCAAAAATGATCTCAGCCTCTGCGCCGCTGCTGCGGATCAGATCGCCGTAATACTTCACATAGTCCACCAGGGTAAAGGGATGCAGATTCTCACCGAACAGCTTCCGGTAGGTTTCTTCCGTCAGCACATCGGAGTAAGGGTTGACTCCGGCAGCATCCAGCTTGTCCAGGGACACCAGCTCATTGCCCACCTCGTCGGAGGGATAGCTAAGCATCAGTACCACCTTCTTTGCCCCCTGGGCAATGCCTCGCAGACAGATGGCGAACCGGTTTCGGGACAAAATGGGGAAAATCACGCCGATGGTTTCTCCACCCAGCTTCCGGCGTACATCCTCGGCGATGGCATCCACACTGGCATAATTGCCTTGAGCGCGAGCCACAACGGACTCCGTAACCGCCACAACATCCCGGTCATTCAGGCCAAAGCCTTCACTTTCTGCTGCAGCCAGCACGCTGTCCACAACAATTTGCGCCAAATCGTCCCCCTCACGAATAATGGGGCCGCGAATGCCTCTGGAGGTAGTTCCGACTCTTCTTTCCATACAGTAACCTCTTTCTCCGAATCGCGTTGAAAAACAACACTCGGCTAGAATAAAAACAACACTATTGTTATACAGCAATTTTTTCATTTTTTCAATATTTTTTTCTATGTTTTAGGGTGCCCCAAAAAAAAATTGTATACTCCACCAATATTTTTATCCAAATTTCACTGATTTTTTCAGATTTTTTGCGAAATGTTACCTGGTTTTTCCTCCACCCGTCAAAACGTGATTTTGTCACGGAATCTTTCCTTTTTCCTGTATATACTAAGACAGTAACAAAGTTTAAAGGAGGTTATTTCCTATGAAATTAAAAAATAAAGTTGCCATTATTACCGGCGGCAGCCGGGGCATTGGCTATGCCACTGCGGAAAAGTTTATTCAGGAAGGCGCAATTGTCATTTTGGCCGCCAGCAGCCCCAAAAATGCTGAGCTTGCGGTTTCCAAATTGCGGGAAACATATCCCTCCGCCACCGTAGAGGGCATCAGCCCCGACCTGGCAGATTTGGAATCTGTTCGCAGCGCATTCCGGCAGGTAGCAGGAACCTACGGCAGGATCGATATTCTGGTGAACAATGCCGGTATATCTGAGCGCACCCCTTTCACCGAATACACCCAGGAGACCTTTGACCGGGTGATGGACTTAAATGTGAAAGGCGTATTCAACGCCACAAGAGCCGCAGTGGACTATATGCAGCAGCAAGGCGGCGGTGTGATCCTTTCCACCTCCTCCATGGTCAGCATCTACGGCCAGCCCGGCGGCGTGGCCTATCCTGCCTCTAAATTCGCGGTCAACGGTTTGACGGTATCTCTGGCCCGAGAGCTGGGCCCCAAGGGGATTCGAGTCAACGCAGTTGCCCCCGGCATTACCGAGACCGACATGATGAAGGCCGTACCCAAAGAGATCATTGACCCCATGATCCAGCAGATTCCTCTGCGGCGGCTGGGTCAGCCGGAGGATATCGCCAACGCCTTTGCGTTCCTGGCTTCCGAGGACGCTTCTTATATCACCGGCGTGGTTCTCAGTGTAGACGGCATGGCCCGCAGCTAATTTCCCCATAGAAAAAAGCACAGCCAACAGGCTGTGCTTTTTATTTTACCGAATGGTTTTTCCGTTCAGCACCGCTTCCACCAGGCAGTCTCCCCGGTAGCGCAGCTTCAGCAGGAAAAAGGGCGCGTCCTGCCATAACAGATCCAGGAAAATTTTATCCCCCTCCCACTGGGGAAGTTTGTCAATAAAATCCCGGCTGACCCACTGCAAGTCGCCCTCGTCACATTCTTTCAGTTCTCCCTCAAAGCCGTCGGCAGTGAACAAGTACATATATTCCCCCTCACAGCCGTCGCACAAAAAGGTCACCACGCCCCGGCAGCGCCATTGGGTCAGCGTAAGCCCGGTTTCCTCCCGAGCTTCCCGGAGCAGACACTCCTCCGGGCTTTCTTCCCCCTCAAACTTGCCGCCGATGCCGATCCATTTATCCTTGTTGATATCCTTTTCTTTCTTCACCCGATGGAGCATCAGCACTTCCTCTCCCCGGGTGATGTAACACAGGGTCGTATTTTTCATTTACTGCCTCTTTATCAATTGGATGCCGTGATGCAGGTTATCCACAAAAATTTCCGAATGCCCTTCCTCCCGCTCACCGTCCAATGTCCAGTTCATTTTAGGGTCTGCGGTAATTTTCAGCTGCTTCGTGCTGACAAAGGTCATCATGGCGCAATTATATCTTTGCTTCTGCAGCGCCACGATACACTCCCGCACCTCCATAAGATCCTTGGGTGCCCGTACCAGCAGCAGCTCAAACATACCGTCGGACATATCCACCTGCTTGGGATCGAGGGTCAAAATACCACCCACGGAGGTGGAATTGCTGATAGCACCAAAGAGAAAATCGTCCTCAATAACCCCGGAATCGATCTCCAGCCGCACATGTTCCTTACGAATTTGGGACAGTTCCTGAATGCCCTCCAGAATATAGGCCGTGTGCCCAAGGGCATTTTTCACGCTTTGGGGTGTGGCGTAGGAAGCCTTTGTAAAAATGCCGAAGGAAGCCACGTAAGTAAAATACCGCTGCGCAAATTTTCCGACATCATACCGGACAGGCGCCCCCTCCACAATGGCCCTGGCTGCCTCCAGAGGATTGGTGGGCAGCTTCAGACTGGCAGCGAAATCATTGGTGGAGCCGCAGGGAATATACCCAATAGGGATATCCGCCCCGCTGCGCATCAGCCCGGTCACGGTTTCATTGAAAGTCCCGTCGCCGCCGGCGCAAACCACCAGATCCATCTGAGACGCTCTTTCCTGAACCACCTTTGTCCCATCCCCGGGGCCTGCCGTAATATGCACAGTGACTTCATAGTCCGCCCGATTAAAGATTCCCAGTATATCCGCCAAAAAGCGGTTGGCCTTCCGCAGACCGGCATAGGGGTTCATCACGAACAGCATTTTCTTCAAGCGTCTCACCTCCCTGGCTGCCTATATATTCCATTTCATTATACCATGCTATTTTCCATTGGCAAGCGGTTCTTGTCAAAATTTAACTTTTCTTAAGGTATTCTTTGTCCCCTGCATACAGCATCCGTACGGCATTCACCACACAAAGCACGGCAACGCCGGTGTCGGCAAACACCGCCGCCCACATGGACGCATATCCCAGCAGTCCCAATAGCATTACTCCTGCCTTGATCGCCAGTGCCAAAATCACGTTCTGCAAGGCGATCCGTTTTGTTTTCCCGGCGATTTTCAGTGCCTCAGGAATGGCAGATGCCCGGGAGGTCATGAATACCACATCCGCCGCCTCGATGGCAGCATCTGCGCCGCTGCCCATGGCAGCGCCCACATCCGCCCCGGACAGCACCGGGGCATCGTTGATACCGTCGCCCACAAACATAGCCGGACCATATTTTTCCCGGATGGATCGCAGCACTTCCAGTTTTTTCTCCGGGAGAAGGCCGGCATATACGGACTTCACCCCAAGATCCTCTGCGATTTCCCGGGCAACCGTTTCTTTGTCCCCGGTGAGGATAGCGGTGGTGCTGCCCATGGCATGCAGTTTGGCAATGGCGCTTTTTGCATCCTCTTTTACGCCGTCACTAACCAGGATCTTGCCGATAATTTGGTCATCCTCCGCCACCCAAATCAACGCCCCGGTGGTTGATCCCCCGGTCTGCAGCATAGGGATAGACAGCTTTTTCATGAGCTTTTCGTTGCCGCAGGCAATTCTCTTTCCGTTCACGATTCCCCGGATGCCGCAGCCGGGGATCTCCTCGACCCCTCTTGCCTCAGAGAGGAAAATCCCCCGATTCTTCGCTTCCTCTGTAATGCTGACCCCAATGGGATGAGTGGAATACTGCTCAAGCGCAGCACACAGCGCCAACACATCGTCCCGACCCTCTGTCTGCCGAACCCGGAAGTTTCCGTCGGTCAAAGTGCCGGTTTTATCCATGGCCACTGCCTTGACCCCTGCCAAGGCTTCTATAGACAAACCGCCTTTGAACAAAATGCCCTTTCGGCTGCCTGCGCCGATGCCGGAGAAATAGGTCAGCGGCACACTGAGCACCAGGGCGCAGGGGCAGCTCATCACCAAAAAGGATAACGCCGTATACACCCAGTAATCCCAATTCCCGTCCAGTAAGCTGGGAATCACCGCCGTGCCCACTGCCAAGGCTACCACTACCGGGGTGTAGATTCTGGAAAACCGGGTGATAAACCGGTCAATTTTCGGTTTTCTTGCCGCCGCATTTTCCACGCTGTTTAAAATTCGGGTCACCATGGATTCTTCCAAACCTTTATCTACCCGGATCGTCAATCGCCCGCCCAGATTCACGCAGCCGGAAATCACCGACTGCCCCGGATGAACTGCCACTGGCACCGGCTCTCCGGTAATGGGAGCGGTGTCCAGGCGACTTTCTCCCTCCACCACCGTTGCGTCCAGGGGGATCCGATCACCGGGACGCACCAGCAGCAAATCTCCCACGGCGGCCTGCGCTGCCGGTATTTCTGTGACCGTATTACCATCCATGCGATGCACCACCTCCGGCCGCAGATCCACCGTCTCCATGATCTGGCTGCGGCTGCGCTGGGTAGCCCGATGCTCAAAATACTCTCCCACCCGGTAAAACAGCATCACGCCCACAGCTTCCGGGTATTCTCCGATTACAAAGGCGCCTATGGTTGCCAGGCTCATCAAGAGATGCTCGTCAAACACATTACCCCGCCAGAGATTCTTTCCTGCAGAGAAAATCACTCCCCTGCCCAACGTCAAATACGCACCAAGCAGCAGCACAAGTCCCACACAGGATATGTTAAGCAGTCCGACAGCCAGGCCGCAGGCAAACAACCCCGCCCCCACCAGGATTTCGGTAAGATCCCGGTGACCCTCTTCCGTGTGGTGGCTGTGGGTATGTCCCTCGTCATGGGAATGGCCGCAATGGCAGAGCCCATGGGTCTTTCCGTCTTGGCAGTATGTATGGGGAGAAATCATAACCCCGGGCTCCACCGTTTCCGCGATCTTCTGCAATTGCGGAAGTAAGCTGTCGGGGTCTTCCGCCGTGAGCTGCAGCTGTCGGGTGGGAAAAACAATCACCGCATCTTTGACTTCCGGCATAGCATTGAATTTCGCCTCTATTTTCGCTGCGCAGTTTGCGCAGTCCAGATTCTCTACGGTATAGACTTTTCTCTCCATAAAATCCCTCATTTTATTATATGAGCATTTGCTCATGTATTGTCTATAGAATACTCCCTCTCAGGCAATTTGTCAACAGAATAAAGCAAGGCTCTCAAAATGAGCGCCTTGCTTGTTATGTGAAATTATTCCACATCCAGTTTCGATTCCAGAATTAAGTGTTCTCCGGTAATGGGGTGGGTAAATTTTAGTTCCTTGGCGCACAAAAGCTGGCCATTGAGGTCCATGATTTTAGGCAACTCCGCCGTTTTCTCTGCGCCGTACTGTGGGTCGCCCAAAATAGGCCAGCCGGCATAGGCGCAGTGCAGCCGCAGCTGGTGGGTGCGTCCGGTCACCGGCCGCAGCGCCATTTTGCAGGTTTTCTCTCCCCGCCTCAGCACCGTATATTCCGTCACAGAGGGTTTTCCATCCTCCCGGATCTCCCGGAGCAGGCTGGGCAGCGGCCGCCGGGCAATGGGGGCATCGATTTTGCCGGTATCCTCTGCCGGGCCGCCCAAGGTCAATGCATAGTAGGTTTTTTGAATATCCGTATTTTGCAGCAGGCTGTGGACATAGGCATTTTTCGCCAACAGCACAATGCCGAAGGTGTCCCGATCCAGCCGGGTCATGGGATGAAAGGCGCTCTTCTGCCCCGTCCTTTGATAATATCCAGTGACCAAATTGGCCAGCGTACCGGAGAAACAGCTTCTGGAGGGGTGAATGAGCATGCCTGCAGGTTTATCCACCGCAAGAAGGTGCGCATCCTCATAAAGAACAGAAATATCTCCATCCTCTGCCGGGTATTGAGGCGGCTGCTCATCCAGCATCACGGTGATCACATCCCCTGCCAGTACCGGATAGTTTGTCCGCTGAGGCTGGCCATTGACCCGGAGGGACTGCCCCCATTTGAGCCTGTTCATCAAGCCGGAAGACATCTTCAGTTCCCCTCTCAGAAACGAAGACAACTGCCCCTGCCGGGTGGCAGTCCATTTCAGCTCCATATTACCCCTCCTTCCATTTCACCCTTTGCGATGCAAAAAGACCCTGCCAAAAGCAGGGTCTTTGTTACTGAATTAGTTCAGCGCAGCCTTGGCCTTCTCAACGATGGCAGCAAATGCAGCAGCATCATGGATTGCCATTTCGGACAGGCTCTTGCGGTTCAGCTCGATGCCGGCCTTCTTCACACCGTTCATGAACTTGGAATAGTTCAGGCCATAGGGAGCCACAGCAGCACTCAGACGGGAAATCCACAGAGTGCGGTATGTGCGCTTCTTCTGCTTGCGGCCTGCAAACGCATAGTTGCCGGACTTCATGACAGCCTGCTTGGCCATCTTGAAGTGCTTGGACTTGGAACCCCAGTAGCCCTTAGCCAGCTTCAGGGTAGCATTTCTTCTCTTGCGCGTCATCATCGCGCCTTTAACTCTAGCCATTGTTCAATCCTCCTATTTGCCTTACTTGTACGGAATCATCTTCTTGATTGCCTCGGTGTTGGTCACGTCGGCATAAGCGGTTGCGCGCAGATGACGGGTACGCTTGGTAGTCTTCTTAGTGAGGATGTGGCTCTTGTAAGCGTGAGCTCTCTTAACCTTACCGGTTTTGGTCAGGTTGAATCTCTTCTTGGCACCGCTATGGGTTTTCAGCTTGGGCATAGGTATTTCTCCTTCCGTATCTTTGGTTATAATTGCTTATTTGCTGTTTTTGGGGGTAAGGAACATCGCCATGAAGCGACCTTCCAACTTGGGATTTTTCTCCATGTTGGCCACTTCAGCGCAGGCATCGGCAAAGTCCATCAGCAGTTTCTCACCCAGGTTGGTGTGGGCCATTTCACGGCCGCGGAAACGGACACTGACTTTCACCCGGTTGCCGTCCTTCAAAAATTTCACGGCGGCTTTGACCTTGGTGTTGAGGTCATTCGTGTCAATGCTGGGGCTCATGCGGATTTCCTTGATCTCCACAACCTTCTGATTCTTCTTGGCTTCCTTTTCCCGTTTCTTCTGATCGAAACAGAATTTGGAATAGTCCATGATCTTACAGACGGGCGGGACAGCGTTGGGAGAGATCTTCACCAGATCCAGGCCCTGCTCTTCCGCCATTGCGTTGGCTTCTGCAGCAGACACGATACCCAACTGGGCACCGTCGACACCGATCAAACGGATCTCCTTGTCACAGATCTCTTCGTTCAGCTGATGATCTAATTTAGCGATGATAAGCACCTCCATTAAACAACAAAAAGCGGATGCCAAAGCATCCGCACATACTCGCAGCAAACCCCTGAGGGGAAGGTGGAATATAAACCGTTTTGCTGTTCGCGAACGGTGAGGCGGATGTTCAGCCTTCTTTATTACTCGGGTATTCTATCACAGGTTTCACCCTGTGTCAAGGGGCATTTTTTAAAATTTTCTCCCGCATTTTGCCTTTTGGGGGACATTCGGAATATCCTTCCTGCCTTTTGGGGAGAATCCCTCTAGTCCGTCACCAGTGTGCCCTCGCCGGGGCGAAAAGAAGACAGCACCTGTATTTTCACCCCATGCTCCTGTGCCAATTCCACGCACCGGTCATGGAGCACCTGGGCTCCCTGGCGGGCTAAGGCAAGCATCTGGGCATAGCAGATTTCTGAGTATTTCACTGCTGAAGGATCTTTCCGGGGATCCTTGTCGTATACCCCGTCCACATCCGTATAGATCTGGCATAAATCCGCATGGAGAAAGGCCGCCAATGCCACCGCCGTGGTATCTGAACCGCCGCGGCCCAGGGTGGTGATATTTCCTTCCGGGTCTACCCCCTGAAATCCGGCCACCACCACGATATTTCCGTATTCCAGTTCCTGCAAAATCCGGCTGTTTGACAGTCCCTTGACCCGAGCATTCCCATAGATTCCGTCCGTCAATAACCCCGCCTGCCATCCGGTTAAACTGACAGCCCTTCCGCCGATTTCAGTAATGGCCATGGCCATCAGCGCGGCAGACATCTGTTCCCCGGAGGTAAGGCAGACATCCAGTTCTCTGGGGGATGGATTGGGCGTTACCGCCTGCGCGGCGGCGACAAGCCGATCTGTGGTATCTCCCTGTGCGGAAACCACCACGACCACCCGGTATCCCTTCTGCGCAGCAGTCACGGCCCGCTTTGCCGCTGCAAAGAGCCGCTGCGTATCCATAATGGACGTGCCGCCAAATTTTTGTACGATCAACATTCTTGTCACCTCCGCACCATTCTACGTCAAATAGCAACAATTTGTGCAGAAAAAAGCCACCCCGTTGTATCCAGGGTGGCTGACAATATACGCTTTAACCGGCGATAACCTCCGCCTTGATGACGCCGGAAATGCTGCTCAGGCGGCTGAGCAGTTCCTCAAGAGTCATGGGCACTTCGCTGATTTCGGCGCTGATGGTCACCAGCGCGCAACCGTTGGTGGGAATAATGGAATTGATGGTCAAAATATTAGCATTATACCGGGCCAAATCCGCCAGCACCAATGACAGCACGCCGGGCTCATCGTGGAACATGAACTGGAAGGTAATAATCCGCCCCGTCATCATATTTTGAAAGGGCATAATGGCTTCCCGGTACTTATAAAAAGCGCTGCGGCTGATCCCCGTCATTCGGGTAGCCTCATTGACTGTAGATGCTTCGCCGGTGGACAAAAGCCGCTTGGCTTCCGCAACTTTCAGGAATACCTCCGGTAGCGCAGACGCCTCAATGAGATAGTATTTCGGTTTATTAACCATGATCCGCCCTCCCAAATACCAGTTTTTGTGTTCCTGCTTCGATAATTTCCTTATATCACCAATATTGTAACATATATTTTCTAAAAAGCAACCCTTAT
Organism: Faecousia sp.; assembly: GCA_045658365.1. Taxonomy (GTDB): domain Bacteria; phylum Bacillota; class Clostridia; order Oscillospirales; family Oscillospiraceae; genus Faecousia. The sequence continues at coordinate 24,447 of JAZOUU010000080.1, forward strand.
CTAACCCCGAAAGGAGCCCCTATGAAACGTTCCCCTTTACAAAAGCTCGGCATTGTCTTTTTCTCCTTCCTGTTTCTCTGGGTGGCACTGCGCTATCTGCTGCCGATCCTGCTTCCGTTTTTACTGGCAGCGGCATTGGCCCTGGCCGCAGAGCCTCTGGTAAAAGTTCTGCATGGCAGACTTCATATTCCCAATGGCATTGCCTCCGCCATAGGCGTTTTTCTGTGTCTGGTACTGGCGGTTTTACTGGTGCTGACCCTGTGCGCCCTGCTGCTGCGGCAATTGGGGAATCTGTCCGGTGTACTTCCGGATTTGGAAAACGCAGCTGTCTCCGGCATGGAATCTCTGGAAGGGTTCTTGCTGAATCTGGCTCACCGGGCGCCGGATTCCGTCAGCCCCATTTTGACCCACAGCGTAGAGGGTGTCTTTTCCGACGGAACCATGGTGCTGGACCAATTAGTGGCAAAACTGCTGGCTTTAGCCTCGGGTCTTCTCACCAAAATTCCCGACAGTGCCCTGGGCTTCGGTACCTGGATTTTAGCCTCCTTTATGATTTCCGCCAAATTGCCCCAAATTCGCCAATGGCTAAGCCAGAAAATCCCCTCCGGCTGGCGGCAGCAGTATCTCCCTGCTGTCAACCGGCTGAAAAAGAACCTATGGGGCTGGGTCTTGGCCCAGGGAAAGCTGATGGGTATCACATTTCTTATTCTCACCGGGGGCTTTTTGTTGCTGAGGATCCCCCACGCCCTGCTGTGGAGCTTTTTGATCTCTCTGGTAGACGCGCTGCCGGTTTTGGGCACCGGTACGGTGCTTGTTCCCTGGAGTCTGGTGTGCTTTCTTCAGGGAAATCACGCCCAAGCCCTGGGCCTCCTGGGCACTTACGGTGCCGCGGCCCTGCTTCGTTCCGTGCTGGAACCAAAATTGGTTGGAAAACAGTTGGGTCTGGATCCTCTGGTGACCTTGCTTTCCATGTACGCCGGTTACCGGCTGTGGGGCATACCCGGAATGCTTTTTTCTCCGCTGCTTGCCATTACCCTGACCCAGCTGGTAACAATGCCCATACCCGGCAATTCCGGAAAACAGACATAACATTTTATGTAAAAATCCAATCTCCCTATTGTGCATCCGGCATTATTTTGCTATAATATTCAGAAAAAGTTAAATTGGATGTGTATTGCCTTGAAGTATGGAGTTTGGAACGTATCGAATCCCGAAAGAAATGCCGTCAACGCCTTGGTGGATGCCGGCTACACCCCGCTGACCGCAATGATCCTTTCCGCCCGGGGCCGGAATCACCCGAATCAGGCCCGGGAATACCTGGACTGCAGCGCTGCCATGCCGGACCCCCTTCTGATGACCGACATGGCGCCGGCTGCCGAACGGGTGAAGCTTGCCATGGCCCGGGGAGAAAAAATTGCCGTATTTGGCGACTATGACGTAGACGGCATTACCGCTACCTGCCTGCTGACCCATTTCCTCCGCAGGCAGGGCGCCAACTGCGTCAGCTATATTCCCGGCCGGCTGGAGGAAGGCTATGGGCTGAATCCCATTGCCATTCACCAGCTCCATGGCGAGGGTGTGAATCTGATCATTACGGTGGACTGCGGCATCACCGCTGTAGAAGAAGCTCTGCTCTGCCGTCAATTGGGCATTGATCTGGTCATTACCGACCACCATGAATGTAAGGACGTTCTGCCTCAGGCAGCCGCTGTGGTAGACCCTCACCGTCCCGACGACGGCTACCTCCATAAAAACCTATCCGGTGTGGGCGTTGCCTTTAAGCTGGCAGCCGCTCTGTGCGGCTCTCAGGAAGAAGTCCTTTCCGAATATGGGGATATGGTCTGTCTTGGAACCGTTGCTGATGTGATGCCTCTCGTAGGAGAAAACCGGGTGTTTGTATCCCGGGGGCTTCAGCAGCTGCGCACCACTCGCCGCCCCGGCATCGCTGCGCTGATGGAAGAGATCGGATGTCAGCCAGAGGCTCTCAGCGCCTCCTCCATCGGTTATATGATAGCGCCCAGAATCAACGCTGCCGGAAGAATGGGAAATATCCACCTTGCGGTGGAGCTGTTTTTGACGGAAGACCCTCAGAGGGCCCGGGACCTGGCCAAGGCGCTTTGTGAGCTGAACCGCCAGCGGCAGGCCGTGGAGTCCCAAATTTACAAAGAAGCTGTGTCCATGATTCCCGAGGGCGAGTCCCCGGAAGCCATCGTCCTGGCCGATGAGGGCTGGCATCAGGGCGTAGTCGGCATCGTAGCCAGCCGGCTGGCAGAGGAATACTGCTGCCCTGCCTTTTTGATTTGTCTTGACGGCGATCACGGCAAGGCCAGCTCCCGCAGCTACGGTGGCTTTAACCTCTTTGCTTCTTTGACTGCCCTCTCCCCTCTGCTGGAAAGCTACGGCGGTCACGAGCTGGCAGCCGGTTTTACCATCTCCCGAAATCAGATTGCCCCCTTCCGGGAGCAAATCTGCCAAATCGCAGGGGGATTCTACACCGGCACCACCCCCCGGACGGTTTTAGAAATCGACTGTGCCGTAACCCCGGAGCTTTTGACGCTGAAAAGCGTGGAGGCCCTGTCCCGCCTGGAACCCTGCGGCAACGGCTGCCCCAAGCCCACGCTGATGGTGGAGGGCCTGATTGTAGACCGGATTAATATTGTGGGTAACGGCCAGCATATGCGCTTGCAGCTGCGCAGCCGCTATCACACCATTCATGGGATTTTCTTCTCCGCCACTCCGGAATCCGCCTCCATCGCCCCCGGCGATCTGGTGGATGTGGCCTTCACCCCACAAATCAACGAATTTCGGGGAGAGCGCTCGGTACAGATGAACGTTCTGGACATCCGCCCCAGCTGCGCTGCTGCCTGCTCCCCCGAAACCCAGGGCTATCCTGAGCTTTGCACCGGCAAGCTCTGCGCCCGGGATGCATCTGCCTTGCTGCCGGATCGGGCCACCCTTTCTCTGGTTTGGCGTTACTTATCTTCCCAGGGTACTCTCAAAGAAGACCCTATGTGCCTGTGCCGTAAAATTGTGCGCTGGTCTTCTGTGAGCCTGAGCTTGGGAAAAATGCTGACCTGTTTGGATATTTTCCGGGATGTAGGACTGTTAAAGCTCCGGAAAGTCCATAAATATATTCTGATTGAACTGACTCCCGGCGATGAGAAAGCAGATTTAAGCCAGAGTCAAACCCTGCAGACCCTTCTGCGCGCGAAAGAGAGCTGATTATTTTGGAAACCTTTGAAGCCCATTATGACTCCATGTTCCATACCATTACCAAGTGTATTCCCGGGGCAAATACCGCGCTTTTGCAGCAGGCGGTGGACTATGCCTCCCGGAAGCACGAGCACCAGCAGCGCAAGGACGGCTCTCCTTACATCATTCACCCCCTGGCCGTGGCGGAAATCGTGGCGGAGATGGGCTTGGATGTAGATGCCGTTCTGGGCGCACTGCTTCACGACTGTATCGAAGATACCGACGCCTCCCATGCCGAAATCGAATCCCTGTTCGGACAAACCGTGGCCGAACTGGTAGAAGGCGTTACCAAGCTGACGAGAGCCAATTTTAACTCCTCCGAGCAGGCTCAGATGGAGAACCTACGAAAAATGTTCATGGCCATGAGCAAGGACATCCGGGTTGTGCTGATCAAAATTGCAGACCGGCTGCACAACATGCGTACCATGCAGTACCAAACCCCGGAAAAACAGATTAGCAAATGCCAGGAAACCATGGATATCTACGCGCCCCTGGCCCACCGTCTCGGTATGCAAAAGATCAAGTGGGAGCTGGAAGATATTGCTCTGCGGTATCTGGATCCGGAACATTACAATGAAATCATGTCCTACCTCAACGCCCACAAAGAGCAGGACGAAGCCTTTATGCACACCATTCAGGATCAGATCACCCAGCGGCTTTCCAACATGGGCATCAAAAATACCACCTATGGCAGAATCAAACACGTGTATTCCATCTACCGGAAAATGAACGCACAGGGCAAAACCATGGACGAACTGTTCGACGTGTATGCTTTCCGCTGCATTGTGGACACCATTCCCGATTGCTATAACGTGCTGGGTCATATTCACGACTTGTTTAATCTGGTGCCCGGCCGGTTTAAGGACTATATCTCCACCCCCAAGCCCAACATGTACCAGAGCCTGCACACCACCGTCATCGGTTCTCAGGGCATCCCCTTTGAAGTGCAGATTCGAACCTGGGATATGCACGAAACCGCAGAATACGGTATTGCCGCCCACTGGAAGTACAAGCAGGGCGGAGAAGGCAGCAATGAAAAGGACTTTGAATGGGTGCGCCGGCTTCTGGAAAGCCAGCAGGACACGGACGCGGAGGACTATGTCCGTTCTCTGAAAATCGACATGTTTGACGATGAAGTCTTCGTCTTCACTCCCAAGGGTCGGATTGTCTCCCTGCCCTCCGGCTCAACCCCCATTGACTTTGCCTATGCCATTCACTCCGGCGTAGGTAATTCCATGATCGGTGCCAAGGTAAACAACCGCATCTGCGGTATTGACACCACCTTGAAAAACGGCGATATCATCGAGGTCCTTACTTCAAAATCCGCCAAAGGCCCCAGCCGTGACTGGCTGAGCATCTGCAAATCCAACCAGGCGAGAACAAAAATCAAGCAATGGTTTAAGAAAGAAAAGCGGGAAGAAAACGTTTTCCATGGCCGCAGCAGCTTTGAAGCAGAAATGAAACGGGTGGGTCTGCCCCTTTCCATTACCATTGACCCGGAAATTGGCCCTCAGCTTCTGAAAAAGCTGTCCTTTGACGAATGGGAGGATATGTACGCAGCCATCGGCTACGGCGGTCTTACCGCCAGCAAAGCCGTAGGCAGAATCCGGGATGATATCAACCGGGCATTAAAGGCCCAAGCCAACGTAAAGGCGCAAACCTCCCCCCTGCGCACCAATCCCGACAGCGATGCGGTGAAGCAGAACCGCCACTCTGTCAACGGTGTTATCGTGGAAGACATCGATTCTTGCATGATCAAGTTTGCCAAATGCTGCACCCCTGTCCCCGGCGACGATATCGTCGGCTTCATCACCAAGGGCTTTGGTGTCAGCGTTCACCGCAGCGACTGTCCCAATGCCGCCAACCGGCATTTGCCCATTCAGGCGGCCCGGTGGGTACCGGTATGCTGGGCCAGTCAGGATGACCAGCCCTTTGAAACCACCTTGGAGTTGGACTGCATCACCCGGGACGGTCTGCTTCTGGACGTAGCCACCACCATGACTACCGCCCGGGTTCGGGTAAAAGAACTCTTTGGCAAGGACCTTCCCGGCGGACACAGCGTGTTTACCGTGAAGTTTGAGGTCAAGAATGTGGAAGAGCTGGATCTCATCCGCAACAAGCTTTTGAATATCCGGGACGTCATCGGTTCCCGGAGAGGTCAAAATTAAAAGGAGAGCATTTATGCGCGCCATTTTAACCAGAGTTTCCTCCGCCTCCGTCACCATTGACGGCAATGTGGTGGGCTCTATTGGAAAGGGCTTTCTGATTCTTCTGGGCATCGGCCCCAATGATACGGAGAAGCAGTGCCGCTATCTTGCAGAAAAGGCCCTGGGTCTGCGAATTTTTGAAGATGAAAACGGTAAAATGAATATGGGGCTGGAACAGGTATCCGGGCAGGTGCTTGTGGTGAGCCAGTTTACCCTCTACGGCAACTGCCGGAAAGGCCGCCGCCCCAGCTTCACCGATGCAGCCGGCCCGGAATTGGGCAATGCCCTGTACGAGAAATTCCTGTCCATTTGCGAAGAATTGGGCTATCCCCCACAACACGGCCAGTTTGGCGCGGATATGAAAGTTGCATCCGTCAACGACGGCCCAGTCACCCTGATTTTGGACACCGACCAGCTGATGGACACACCCCGGAGGTAATGCTATGCCAAACATCAAAGTTTTGAGTCTTGGGGGCTACGAAACCAACTGTTACATTGTTTCCGCGCCGGGCTCCCGGGACTGCGTCATCATTGACCCGGGCTATGCGCCGGAGACCATTCTGGAAGCCTTGGCGGATTTCGGTTTGAACCCCACTGCCATTTTCCTCACCCACGGGCATTTTGACCATGTGGGCGCTGTGGAAACTTTAATGCAGCGAACCGCCTGCCGGCTTTACATTCACGAAGCGGACTGGCGCCTACCTGAGACCGCTGCGGTCAAGCAGCTGTATCCCCTTGCCAACAGCCGCTCTCTTTCTGTGAATTTTTATGCCCACGGGGATATTCTTTCGGAAGCAGGCCTAGCATTTCGAGTGCTCCACACCCCCGGCCATACCGAGGGTTCTGTGTGCCTGGAATGTGAAAATGCCCTGTTTACCGGAGACACGCTTTTTGCCGGCTCCTGCGGCAGAACCGACCTGCCGGGAGGCGACTCCAAGGCAATGAATGCTGCGCTGCAGTATCTTTCCTCCCTGGAAAAGAATTATGAAGTGTATCCCGGCCACGGGGGAACTTCCTGTATGGATGCGGAAAAACGCTACAACCCTTATCTAAGAGGAATGCTATGAACCTGACGCTCATCGGTCATGATGACCGTTATGCCGTGGAGCAGCTGCAAATGGCGCTGTTCCCTGCCGGCTGCGACGGTGAGGCGGTCTCCTCCCTTCACCGGGGAAAGACCTATCTCACCGCCGTCACGAAGATTACATACGAAGGCCGTACCGCCACCGGCCGCCGCCGTTTGAAAACTGCGGTGGAAACAGTGCGGCTGCGCCGCCGGATTTTGCAGCAGAGCTTTTACCTGGCAGCCAAGGAGCTGCTGGATACCCCCCCTGCCTGGGGCGCATTGGCTGGGGTTCGCCCCACCAAGCTCTCCACCCGGCATTTGCTGGAGGGCGGCACACCGGAAAGCGCGGAGAAAATGCTCCGCGACATTTATTACGTCACACCCCAGCGCAGCAAACTGGCGGTGGACTGCTCCGTTTCCACGGTGCGGGCCGCAAACCTTCTGGAAAATACTGACCTTTCTGTGTATGTGGGCATTCCCTTTTGTCCCACCCGGTGCAGCTATTGCAGCTTCGTCAGCCGCACCGTCGGCAAGAAAACCGAACTCATAGAGCCTTATCTTCAGGCGCTGCTGCAGGAGATCTCTGTCACCGGCAAATTACTGAAACAGTCCGGCCGAAAAGTACGCAGCCTTTACATTGGCGGCGGCACGCCCACCAGTCTGTCCACCCCGCAAATCGCCACCTTAATGGATGCCTTGACGGAGTCTTTCGACTTGTCCCGGTGTCTGGAATTTACCGTGGAAGGCGGCCGCCCCGACACTCTGGATGCAGAAAAGCTGCGTACCATCCGCAATCATGGGGCGGGTCGCATGAGCATCAACCCCCAAACCATGGTAGACTCGGTGCTTCGCGCCTGCGGCAGACCCCATACCGCTGCCCAGGTGCTGGAAGCATATCAGTGGGCTGTGGATGCAGGCTTTCAGGACATCAATATGGATCTCATTGCCGGTCTGCCCACCGATGATTTTGCCGGTTTTTGTCACTCCCTGGATACGGTAGCTGCCCTGCAGCCCAGCAATATCACCGTTCACACCCTGGCACTGAAAAAAGGCGCTGACTTGTTTGAGCAGCGGGAGACCCTCTCCGGTACGGACGAGGTGACCCGGATGGTGGACTATGCCAACAATCTTCTGCCTACTTTGGGCTATCGACCCTATTATCTGTACCGGCAGAAATATATGTCCGGTTCTTTTGAAAACGTAGGCTGGAGCCGGAATTCCCGGGACTGCCTGTATAATATCTACATGATGGAAGAGCTGCACACCATTTTATCCCTGGGCGGCGGCGGCATGAACAAGGTCAATCTGCCGGACGGCACGCTGCAGCGGTTCCACAATCCCAAATTCCCGGAGCAATATATCGAACTGCTCCCCTCGGTGCTTCAGGAGAAAGAAACCCTCTTTTCCCTGATGGACAAACAAACAACCCCATGAAAGGCGGTATCGGATTTGGATACGTTAATCTCCAACGTCACGATTGTGACCATGAACACACGAATGGATGTGCTGTTTGGCGCATATTTGGGAGTGACGGAGGGTAAAATTTCCTATATCGGCACTTCTGCGCCGGAGGAAACCCCCAGCACCATCGTGGACGGCACCGGCATGGTGCTGATGCCGGGCCTCATCAACTGCCATACCCATCTGGCTACCTCTGTGCTTCGGAGCTTCTGCGACGATTTGGCCGGTGGCCAGGCTCTGGAAGTTCAGTTAAACAAAGAGGATAAAATGGACCGCCGCAGCGCCAAGGCTGCCGCAGGACTGGCCATTGCAGAGTGCCTGCGCTTCGGCATCACTTCGGTATCCGACCTTTACTACTACCCCGATGCCACCGCGGAGGCTGTTGCGGAAGCCGGCATTAAGGCAAACATTGCCCTGTCTTCCTACCGCTTCATTGACCAGTGTGAGGATTTTGACTTTGAAACCGACGAGCAGTGCGCCGAACTGCGCCGCGTGGTGGAAAAGTGGAACAACCACGATAACGGCCGGATCAAGATCGATGCCGGTATTTATGCCGAATACACCAGCAATCACAAGCTGTGGGAGGCTCTTGCGGGCTTCGCCGCTGAGGAGAATCTGGGCTTCCAGCTGCATCTGTCCGAAACCAAAGAAGAAGTGGATTCCTGCTTAGACCGCACCGGTCTGACCCCTGCGGAGCTTTTGAACTGTCACGGCCTGTTCCGTACGAAAGTGACCGCTGCCGGCTGCGCCGGTCTGACACCGGAAGATCAAATCCTTTTAGGCAAGAAAAGAGTCACCGCCGTAGCCTGCCCCCTTACGGAAGCGAAAAGCGGTCGGATCACTTTGCCGGTTATGGATTGTGTCAAAGCCGGCATGAACGTGGCGCTGGGCACCGGCGGTGCTATCGAGTGCGGCAATTTGGATTTGTTTGAAGTCCTGCGGGGCGTGTCCATGGCAGCCCGGGCTTCCGCCGGAGATGCCGCTGCCCTGCCAGCCGGAGCGGCGCTGATGATGGCCACCGTCTGCGGCGCCAGAGCCCAGGGCCGGGAGGAAACCACCGGTCAAATCTGCGTAGGAATGGATGCCGACCTGATTTTGGTAGACTTCTCCGCACCCCATTTGATTCCCTGTCACAACGTCCTCAACGGTCTTGTTTACAGCGCCAAAGGCGGCGACGTGGCCATGACAATGGTCCGGGGCAAGATCCTCTATCAAAACGGTCGGTTCACCACATTGGATCTGAATGCTTTGGTAGCAGAACTGACTGAATATGCCATTCCCCGTCTGTTTGCAGACGACAAAGCAGGTTCTTAAGCCAAGGAGGCCATTATGACATCCAAAAAGCAAAACTTCCTGCACGGCGCCACCCTGCTAGCTGCAGCCACGGTGATCGTCAAGATTCTCGGTGCCGTGTACAAAATCCCCCTCCAGGCCATTCTGGGTAAGATCGGCTACAGCTACTTTTCCTCGGCCTACGATATTTACACGCTGCTGCTTCTGATCTCCACCGCAGGCCTGCCAGTGGCCATGAGCCGCATGATCAGCCAGGCCTCTTCTTTGAACGATCCTGCCCAGACCCGACGGGTCTACAACACCTCCCGGACCATTTTCCTGATCATCGGCGCCATCAGCGCAGCCATGATGATGCTCTTCTGCAAGGCGCTGGCCAATTCCCAGGAGCAGCCGGAGGCAGCCCCGGCGATCTTCTGTCTGGCTCCCTGCGCTTTCCTTATGAGCGTGATCTCCACCTACCGGGGCTTCTTCCAGGGTCAGGGAAATATGATCCCCACCTCCAAGAGCCAGGTACTGGAAGCTGTCTTTAAGCTGGGCGCCGGCCTCATCGGAGCTGTGCTGATCCTGCAGTTGGGCGGCAGCATTTCCATGGCTGCAGCCGGTGCCATTCTGGGCGTCACCCTCAGCTGCGCCATTTCTATTGCGTATCTGTGCTGGGTGTTCCATAAAACCACCCAACCGGAAATTCTGGAACAAAAGCAGCCCGGTTTCTGCGGTTCCACCGCCAAAAAGCTTCTGGCCATCGCCATTCCCATTACCATCGGCTCTGCCGGTCTGCAGCTGCTCATCGTGACAGAAACCAGTCTGTACATGAATCAGCTGGTGGATCTGTTGGATCGCGGTCTTTTGCAGGGAGATCTGGTAGATTCCATCCGTACCGAAGTATTGGCCCGCGCCAAAGAAGCCGGCCAGGTACTGACCACCGCAGAGATCCATTCCCAGATCGCCGCCAGTATGAAGGGCATTTACAACTTCAGTCAAACCATCTACAACCTGCCCAACTCCCTGATCACTCCCATTACCATCAGTATTATCCCTGCCATCACCGCCTGCCTGACGCTGGAGGATCATAAGGGCACAAAGGCCACCTCCGAATCCGCAGCCCGGATCACGGGTCTTCTCAGCCTGCCCTGCGCCGTGGGCCTGATGGTACTGAGCAAGCCTATTATGGGTCTGCTGGGCGGCTATACCGGTGTGCAGCTGGACTTTGCCGCGCAGCTTCTTTCCCTGTTGGGAATCAGCGTATTCATGCGGGCTGTGGTGCTGTTTACCAATGCCCTGATGCAAGCAAACGGCCACGCCAATCTTCCGGTGGTCAATATGCTGGTCATTGGCGCGGTGCGTATGGCTCTTGTGTATGTGCTTACCGGGAACCCCAAGATCGGTCTTTTAGCCGTCCCCGCGCTCACCGCCCTGGGCAACTTCGCCACCGCTGTGCTGAATCTGCTGTGTATGGCCAAGGTCGTGCCCCAGAAATGCGCCATCGCCCGGAATCTTCTGCGTTCTCTTCTGCCGGCGCTGCTCATGGGCGCTGGGGCATTTGCCTGCTGGCAGCTGATGTTGCAGGTGCTGGGAAACTGCAGCTATATTATCCAGGTAGGTGCTCCCATGTTGGTAGCCGTCATCGTGTACGTGGTCAGCGCTGCATGGCTGAAATCCATCACCCGTGAGGACTGTTTATTGCTCCCAAAAGGTGAAAAAATTGCAAATTTGCTACATTTATGAAAAAAATCCGTTGATTTTCTAAAAGAAATGTGCTAATTTAGTATTGGTTTACAAAAAAAAGAGGAAAAGAGGAACTTATCATGAACAAAACCGAACTCATCGCAATCACTGCAGAAAAGGCCGGCCTGACCAAGAAGGACACCGAACGTGTGCTGAATGCCGCCATTGACGCTGTTACCGCCGCTCTGGTGGCCGGTGACAAAGTTCAGATCTCCGGCTTCGGCATCTTCGAAGTCAGAGAGCGCGACGCTCGTGTTGGCCGCAACCCCCACACCAAGCAGGCCATCGAAATTCCTGCTACCCGCGTACCTGCCTTCAAGGCCAGCAAGGCTCTTAAGGACACCATCGCCAAGTAATTTATGCGCTTAGACAAGTACCTGAAGGTTTCCCGTCTTATCAAACGACGGACTGTCGCCAATGAAGCCTGTGACAACGGGCGCATCAGCGTCAACGGCCGTGTGGTAAAGGCCAGCTACGAAGTCAAGTTGGGAGATCGAATTGAAATTGCCCTGGGCTCAAAGACCGTAGCTGTGGAAGTCCTGCAGGTGGCAGAGACCGTCCGCAAAGACGATGCTGCCGCCATGTATAAAGAGGTATAAGAAAACGCAGTGGGATATCCCACTGCGTTTTTTTAGGAATCGATTTTGGAAATTGCTCTGGTCAGCGGTGTGAACAGGACGGATACCGTCACCATTGCGCAAATCGTCTGCGGAATCATAGCAGACAGGGATTGCAGAAAATAAACCTTCGCCGCATTGGGATGAAACCCAAAGATCAGAGGGGTGATCACATCATCCAGCAATGTAAAAAAGACGGTAAACGCCATAGCAGATGCCACAATGATGACCTTTCCGGAAAGCGCAATTTTCCCAGTAAACCGCGTTCCCAGCCATCCAAAAAACACCGCAAACAGATTATAATAGATTAAATACAGCGCGATCACATTCACCTGAAACCCAAAGATGAAGCACCGCAGCAGAGAAAATACTGTGGCAACGGCCAAGCCGGTGCGGCTGCCGTAAGAAAAGCAAATACAGAGCATCAGCACCGTCACAATTTCCACGCCGGAGATGGCAGACAGCGCCATCTGCGCGCCGATGAGCATAGCCGCGCAAATTGCCACCCGGACAATAAATCTCGTCTTTTGCATCAGCCGAAGGATTGGAACACCCAGATATAGAGCTGATCCTGTTTGATCTTCAACGCTTCCGCGCCGGAAATGGCAGAGCCGTAGGTTTGCCCGTCATACTCCACCGTACCCCAGGCGGTGTTGGCATTTTCTGCATCGCTGGTGTAAAGCATCCAGCAGCTGCTGAAATCCGCCGGATTGTCGATGCCGTTAATGGATGTGACCATGCCGTCGCTGATCTTGCAGGACATCTTACCTTCCTTGGCCAAAATATCCATATAGTCGATCAAATACATCTCGGATTTGCCGTCCATGGCTTCCTTGGTGGTTTTGATGACGATGCAGGTCTCCGATTCCTTGATGACCTGGGGTTCGCTCTTGCAGCCGGTAAGAAGCACCGTGCAGGCAAGAAGTACAACAGCAAGAGTCAGGGAAAGAATCCTTCTGGTGATAGTGTTTTGTGTTTTCATATTAATTCCTCCTAAAAACAATGATGCTGCGGCGCTTAAGTAAGCGCCGCAGCCGTTTTTCTGCGACAAACGCAACACCCTGTAATCGCGCAGGATGCGGGAAAATCCGTTCCGTAGGTCTTCTGACTCGTGCTTGCAGCTCTGGGACGCTGCGGCGGCTCTGCCTTCCCGGGGAATCCCCAGTGACTGACTTTCGTCAAAAGAGCCCGCCAAAGGCACTTACAGCGGCGGTACCGTCCGGGATTCGCACCCGGTTATCTTGTTCAGCAAATGAGGTTCTTCGCCCCAATTGCCACGAAACTTCTATCCAATTGTCTTAGTCAGTATAGCACGATGCCTCGTCCCTGTCAACAGCAGAAAAATCTTCCGCCGCAGCAGAAAAGATTGACAAACCAGCACAGCAGCAAATTGCCGCAGGGAGAGCCCCGCATTTCAAAGCCCCGGAAATTTCCCGCCTGCCGGCGATAGGCCGCGCCGCCGTTTTGGATCTGCTGCAAAACATGGAGATATTCCATATTGTCGGGATCCAGGGAAACGGCCTTACGGATATGCTCCAGAGCCGTTACCTGATTACCCAACCCATCGTTGGCCAGGGCGCTTAAATAGTACCACCGGGCATTGCGGTTAGTGGAATTGCTTAAGATATTCAGCGCTTCCCGATAGCGGCCCATATGGATATAGCGGTAAGCCGCCTGTTGGTACTGATCACCGCTTTCCGTATGGGTATAGGTTCTCTGCCAATAGCCGCCAAAGGGGTCGTAACCGTAGCCGCCGTAGCTTTGCTGGCTTCCTTGCTGGGTGGCCTTTTCCGGATTCTTGATCTGCTCGTAGGCCGCATTGACCTCCTGCATTCTTTTCGCTGCTTCCTTATCTCCCGGGTTCAGGTCGGGATGATACTTTTTCGCCAGCTTCCGATAAGCCTGCTTGATCTCATCGTCTGTGGCATTGGGGCTGACCCCCAGCACCTTATATGGATCGCTGATCATTTCCGACCTCCTTTCTCTTCTTCCCGGCAAAGCTGCACCAAACACCGCTGTATAAAATATTATCCAGCAGAGCTTTATCCTGCACCAGGGGCAATTTTTCGAACGCCTCGGTGCATTTTCCCATGGCCAGCACCAAATAATTATCCCACCGGGGCCAATCCTCCCCGGTTTCCATCATTAAAAAGGGATTGTACTTCCCGGAGCGTTTATCCCGGCGGTAGTCCACCGCCGCATCCGCCAAATAAATAAACCGGCCCAGCGCCATACCCATATTCCGCAAAATGGGCGCCCATAAATCCTCCCGGTACACCAAAAGCTCTCCCATCAGCTGCCCAAAACAGTTGGCCACCTCGTCTGCGTTGGGACATTTTTCCTTTTCCAACCGATGAAGTTTTTGGATGCACCCGGCAACGGCATCGCACTGACGGGGATAGCTTTTTGCGATTTCCGGATAATTCTTCCCGAACCTCCCGGCCATCCATTTAGCGGTCAGTTTACGGTCGTCCTCCCAATCGTCGGCGGCGTTATAGTAAGCCAGCGCCACATTCATATCTGCGGCATAGCGAACAAACTCGTTGTCCACCCAGGGTCGTTTGCGGATGGGATGGAGCAGGCAGATATCCTCACCGCCGGTTTCCTCCGGCTCGTAAAGGCTCATCAGAAGCAGGGCAAGAAAGGCCATATCGTAGCTGAGCCCCAGCCGGGACATCTGATTGGATTGCACCCGGATTCTGCGGCAAATGCCGCAATATACCCCGTGATACCGATTTTTCTGTTCCTGCGTCAATTCTTTGACGTCGGCAGTGACAAATCCAAACATAGTAAGCCCCCTTTTCTTTAGAATACCTGACGGATATGAACCCACAGTGAACAATTACAAATAATCTTCCTTTTTTTCCATTAAAATCCGATTCAGCGCGCCGCCGTAAAACACAATGGACAGGCAGAAATACAGCCACAGCATACTCAGCGCCAGAGCGTACACCGACCCAAAAATATTGGAATACTGGGAAAAGTGCTCCACATAGTAAGAAAACAGCTTGGTAAACACCAGCCAGCCCACAGCAGCCAGCACCGCCCCCGGGAAACTCTCAGCGGCGGTATTCTTGCGGTTTGGCAGCACCATAAACATAGCGGTGAACAGACCGATCTGAAGAAGCAGCATGAGTAAAAACCGAAAATCCACCACTTCCGCAAGAAACCGTCCAAAGGCACCGCCGGCAGGCGGCAGAGAATCCAGTAAAGTCTCACCGAACACTCCCAAAACCAATGTCAGCACCAGCACCAGAAGAAATCCAAAGGTATACCCCGCGCTGATCAGCCGGGTACGGACATACCCCCGATCCTCCTGCACGCCGTAAATGGTGTTAAGCCCCGTGAGCAAACCGTAAATTCCCCGGCTGGAAGACCACAAAGCCGACATCGCCGACACGGAAACCATGGCTCTGGACGTATGGGCATAGGTACTAACAATCAGCTTTTCCGTGGCCGGCAGCAGGGCCTCCGGTAAATAGGCCGCCACCAGGCCTAATAAGTCTCCCGCATCCAAACTGGTATAGCGCAGCACGCTCAAAATCAGCACCAACGCAGGAAAAATGGACAATACAATAAAATACCCGGCATTGGCCGCGTGGTTGGGGATTTTCATTTTCCGAATCCGCCGGGTCAAATGCAATACTTTTCCAATCATTCCGCCGCTGGGAAACTCACGCATTCTATACACCCCCTTGCATCACGCTATAGCTTATGCAAAAGAGGGCAAAAAACGCACTACCCGCTGCCCAAATCGGGCAGCGGGTGTGTCCGGAATGTTTATTCCGCGGAAATCAGATAGTAGTAAACCGGCTGACCGCCGCTGAGCAGATTCACATCTGCATCGGGGCAAACCTGAGCAAAGAGATCCGCTGCCTTTTGGGCGTGCTTTTCCTTCACGTCCGCGCCGTAGTAGATGGTGATATATTCCTTGCCTTCCTCCCGGACCTTTTCTGCCAGGGATTTCAGCAGCACCTTAATATCCTTGCTGGTACCGAACAATGCGCTTCCGTACAGAGCCAGATAGTCTCCCTCGTGGATCACGTGGCCGTCAAAGTCGGAGTCCCGGGCGGCATAGGTGATCTGCATGGTATCCACGGTGGACAGAGCCTCGGTCATAGCCTCCACATTCTCCTCTGCTTCGCCATCGGGGTTAAAGCTCAGCATAGCGGTAACGCCCTGGGGAATGGTCTTGCTGGGAATCACAATGACATTTTTAGGAGTCAATGCGTTGACCTGCTCCGCCGCCATAATGATATTCTTATTATTGGGCAGCACCAGCACGGTTTCAGCCGGAACGGTATTCACCACTTCCAGAATATCCTGAGTGCTGGGGTTCATGGTCTGTCCGCCGGACACCATGCCGTCCACGCCCAAATTCTGGAACACATCGGCAATGCCCGCGCCTACGCAGACAGATACCACGCCAAGGGGCTTGACGGGTTCTGCGATTTTGGGTGCCATCTCCTGCTCGCTCATGACCTTTTCGGTGTGCTGCAGGCGCATATTTTCAATCTTTACAGTGACAAAGGAACCATAGTCCACCGCTTCATGCAGTGCCTTGCCGGGGTCGTTGGTGTGGACATGAACCTTGATAATCTCCTCATCATCTACCAGCACCAAGCTATCGCCCAAGCTGGACAGGAAATCCCGAAGCTTTTCCGGATCCTTGTCATTTTCCCGGGAGATGATGAACTCCGTGCAGTAGGTAAAGGTAATGTCCTCGGTATTGAAATCGCCGAAATCGGCAGCTTCCTTGGCTTCTCCGGCGGCCATTCCCTCGGGAACCACCACATCCTCACCCCGGAGGGCCAAGGCCATTGCCTCCAGCGCTACCAACCAGCCCTTACCGCCGGCATCCACCACACCGGCCTTTTTCAGCACCGGATTCTGGTTGATGGTATTGGCCAGAGCCACCTTTGCCTCTTCAATGGCAGCTTCGTGGACAAATTCAAAATAATTGTTTTCCTCCGCAGCCTGACGGGCCTTGGCAGCTGCCAGACGGGCCACGGTCAAAATCGTGCCCTCGGCAGGCTTCATGACCGCCTTATAAGCTGCGTCCACGCCCTCCTGCAGAGCCTCAGCCCACAGAACGCCGTCGCAATCCTTTGCAGTCTTCAGCTTTTTGGAAATTCCCCGGAACAGCAGGGAAAGAATGACACCGGAGTTACCCCGGGCGCCCCGGAGCATGGCAGAAGCTGCGCTGGAGGATGCTTTCTCCAAAGAGGGATCTTCCAGCTTACGCAGATCCGCAGCTGCGGCATTGATGGTCATGGACATATTGGTACCCGTGTCGCCGTCCGGCACCGGGAACACATTCAATTCGTTAAGCGCCTGTTTGTTTATCTCTATGGCGGCGGCCGCGTTGACGATCAGTCTACGGAATTCGGCGCCGTTGATGGTCTGCCTCAATTGATTACACCTCCGAAAATTAACCGATCATCATCGAATCGATATAGACATTTACGGCCCGAACCTCGGTGCCGGTACACTTGGTAACCACATAGCGAACCTCAGAAATGATCGAGGCGCCCACAGCGCTCAAATTCACGCCGTTATCCACCATAATGTGAAGATCAATGGAAATGGAATCATCTTCATGGAACTGTACGCTTACGCCCTTGGACATGGATTCCTTTCTCAGCAGATGATACACCCCATCCTTGACAGAGCGGGCAGCCATACCCTTCACACCGAAGCAGTTGCTGGCTGCGGTGCCGGCAATGTCCGTATAGACATTGGTGCTGACGTTTACGTTGCCGTTTTCATTGTTTTGACGGATCATATCAGTACCTCCTTATAATAAATCGGGTTGTTCCGGATCATACCATGCTCTTTTCCCAGCAATCGGGAGCAGTCAGCCCCATCATCTTCACAACCGTAGGCGCCACATTGGCAAGACCGTAGTTGCCGTCAAGGATTTCCCAGTTTGTATCCTTGTCATAAATGATGAAGGGAACGGGGTTCAGAGAGTGGGCGGTACGAACGGAAGTCTTGCCCTTCTTGGTTTCGGTCATCTGGTCGGCATTGCCGTGGTCGGCGGTGATCAGCACGGTATAGCCATATTCATCGGCTGCGTCAATAATGGCCTTCAGGCCGCTGTCCACGCACTCCATAGCGTACACCACCGCGTCCATAACGCCGGTGTGGCCCACCATATCCCCGTTGGGATAGTTGCAGCGGATGAACTCGTACTTTTTCGATGCCATGGCCGCCACCATCTTTTCGGTGATCTCCTTGGACTTCATGGCAGGGGCCTGCTCAAAGGGAATCACGTCGGAGGGGATTTCCTCATAGGTTTCCAGTTCCTCGGAGACCTTGCCGGAGCGGTTGCCGTTCCAGAAATAAGTCACATGGCCGTATTTCTGGGTCTCGGACACGGCATACTCATGAATGTTCGCTTCGCACAGCACTTCCGTCAGAGTGTTCGTGATCACAGGAGGCTGCACCAGATAATGCTCCGGGATGTTCAAATCCCCGTCGTACTGCAGCATGCCGGCAAATTTCACGCCGGTGTAATCGCCCCGGTCAAATTTATCAAACTCCTTGCGGTCAAAGGCCAGGGAGATTTCCTGGGCCCGGTCACCCCGGAAGTTGAACAAAATCACAGAGTCGCCGTTTTCGATTTTTGCCACAGGCGCACCGTTTCTTGCCACCACAAAGGCAGGCAGATCCTGGTCAATGACACCGGTCTCCGCCCGATAGGTCTCAATGGCCTCAGTGGCGGAAGCAAACTGCCGGCCAATACCCTGGACATGGGTGCGCCAGCCCAGCTCCACCATGCCCCAGTTGGCTTCGTATCGGTCCATGGTGACCTGCATACGGCCGCCGCCGGAGGCGATGGCATAGTCACAACCCTCGGTATTCAGCTGGGAAAGTACCTCTTCCAGCATGGAAACGTATTCCAGAGCAGAAGTTGCGGGCACGTCACGGCCATCCAGCAAAATGTGGCAGTAGGCTTTCTTTACACCCTGGGCCTTGGCCTGCTTCAGCAAGGCGATCAGATGGTTAATGTTGGAATGGACATTGCCGTCGGACAGCAAGCCGATGAAGTGCATGGCTTTCGTCTGGGCGTTTGCCACCAGATCCTTCCAGGTTTCCGATGCGTACAGCGCGCCGTTTTCGATGGACTCCTCCACCAACTTAGCGCCCTGGGCATACACCTGGCCGCAGCCAAGGGCATTGTGCCCCACTTCAGAGTTGCCCATGTCTTCATCGCTGGGCAGACCCACAGCGGTACCGTGGGCTTTCAGGTAAGTATAAGGGCAGGTTGCCATCAGATGATCCAATGTGGGAGTCTTGGCCACGACCACAGCGTCACCGCTGCCGCCGTCACCCTTACCTACGCCGTCCATGATCACTAAAACAATAGGCTTCTTCATGTATTGACCTCCAAAAACCGATTTTATCGGGAAATTGACATAGTATTACTCATAATATTCTACATCATTTTTGTGTAAGTTACAAGTAAATTTTTTAATTTTTTCTTTCCTGGCAAACAGAACCTCCGGAAAAAACGCAATTTTATGCATTTCCCCGGAGGTTGTTAAATAAGTATGAAGTTTTTAATACATAGAGCTAAACTGACACCGCTTATTTAATTCATGGTACCCTCTGCCCGGTAAAACAGTTCTCCGATCCGCGCCCGCAGCGCCCGTCCCTCCGGCGTATCTTCCGTGCCCCGGGTATCGATCCATGCCGCAGAGGCCGCCTGGGCATCTTTCAGCGTCTGCAGATCCATCTGCAGACTTGCTACCCGGAAGGCAGGCAGACCGGATTGCCGGGAACCGAAGAAGTCCCCCGGCCCACGCATCTTCAGATCCTCTTCCGCGATTTTGAAGCCGTCGGTGGTAGCGCACAGAGCCTTCAGCCGCTGCCGGGTTTCCGGATGTTTGGTTTGAGAAGTCAAAATGCAGTAGCTTTTATGACTGCCCCGGCCCACCCGGCCACGAAGCTGATGCAGCTGGGAAAGACCGAACCGGTCCGCATCCTCGATGACCATCAAAGTGGCATTGGGCACATCCACGCCCACTTCAATGACCGTGGTTGCCACCAGCACATCTGCTTCCTTTTTGGCAAAAGACGCCATCACCGTTTCCTTTTCCGCGGCTTTCATCTGCCCATGGAGCAGCGCGATCCGCAAATCGGGAAATGCGGTTTTCTGCAGAGTTTCCGCCCAAACCGTAGCGGCTTTCATGCCCAGATCCTCATTTTCCTCCACCGCAGGGCACACCACAAAGCACTGATGCCCCTCGGCCACCTGCTTGCGGATAAAGGCATTGATTCGCGCGCGATAGCTCTCAGTTACCAAAAACGTATCCACCGGCTGCCGCCCGGGGGGCAGTTCGTGAATAATGGACACAGACAAATCCCCATACATCAGCAGCGCCAGCGTTCTGGGGATCGGTGTTGCCGACATGACCAGCAAATGGGGGTCTGTCCCCTTGGCCGAGAGTCTGGCCCGCTGAGCAACGCCAAAGCGGTGCTGTTCATCGGTGATCACCAGTCCCAGATCCCGGAACACCGTGGCATCCGACAGCAGCGCGTGAGTGCCGATGGCCAGATCCACCTGCCCGTCGGCAATCTCTTGCCGCACCTGCTTTTTTTCTTTCACGGTCATGGCGCCGGTTAACAACGCTGTGCGAATTCCCAGAGGAGCAAACAGCTTCTTCAAGGATTCCGCATGTTGCTCTGCCAGAATCTCCGTAGGCGCCATCAGCGCCGCCTGATGGCCGTTTTGAACGGCGCAGTAAGCCGCAGCCGCAGCCACCATGGTCTTGCCGCTGCCCACATCTCCCTGCACCAGCCGGGCCATAGGCGCTCCGGAGGAAAGGTCCTTCAAAATTTCGTCGATGGCCCGTTTTTGATCCCCGGTAAGATCAAAGGGAAGGCTGCCGTAAAATCCGGACATGTTAAGATTCCGGTAGGCTTCCACCTGCTTGCTCTCCTTCACCGCCCGCATCAAAGAAAGTCCGGCGGAGAAAACAAAAAACTCTTCAAAAATCAGCCGCTTTTTCGCCAGCTCCGCCTCTGCCATGGACGACGGTTCATGGATGGCATAATAGGCCCGGTCAGCGCCCAAAATACCATAGGCGCTGCGCACTTCCTCCGGCAAAATCTCCTCCGGTGGATCGCAAAGCCGCAAAGCCTGCTGCACCGCCTTCATTACCGCGGCATTGGATAGACCCGCCGTCAGCGGATAAATGGGGAGAATCCGTCTTGTGGACACCGGCGGCGCATCCGGGGCTTCAAACACGGGATTGGTCATATTGTATCCGATAAAATCCCCGGAAACCGCCCCATAAAAGATGTATTCCTCGCCGTAGCGCAGCTGCTCTGCGGCAAACCGGTTATTGAAAAAGGTAATGGTAAGCCGCGCCGTATGATCCGCCACCTGCACCCGGGTCAGATCCAGGCCCTTGCGAATATGGGCTGTTTTGGGAGTATTCATGACCATGGCCCGGAAGCAGGCCGGCTGGTCCACTTCCAGCTTATCGATGGTCTTCAGCTGGGTGCGGTCTTCGTATCCCCGGGGGAAATGGCAGATCAAATCGCCCAGCGTGAGAATATTCAGCGCCGCAAACTGCTTGGCTTTGGTAGGGCCGATGCCCTTAAGTATGGTAATGGGATCGGTAAGTCTGGCCACAAAATGCCCCCTTTCCGGTGTTATTTACTACATTATATAAGAAAACTCCCGGAAACGCAATGGGCTTTCTTCCTCCGGCAATTCCTGAAAAAGGCATGAAAAAACTCCCTCCAAGGAAATCTCGGAAGGAGATATTTTCAGAGAAATCAAGCCAGCTTGTTCAGCTTCAGGGTCATGCTGCTCTTCTTGCGGGCAGCATTGTTCTTGTGCAGAAGACCCTTGATCACAGCTTGATCCACGGCCTTGACAGCCACCTTGTAGGCAGCCTCGCAGGCAGCCTTGTCGCCGGAAACCAGCGCAGCATCAAACTTCTTCAGGTTGGTCTTCAGCTCGGACTTTTCGGCCTTGTTCTTCTCATAAGCGATCTTGGAACGAATGACATCCTTCTTAGAGGACTTAATGTTGGGCATCTCGTTACACCTCCTGTCCCGAAACGTATTGATACAGATATGCATTATAACGCGGTTTTTCCATAAAATCAATCCCCTTTTTGAAATTTTTTTCATTTTTTCCGGGAGATTTGGAGAAGAACTCCCCAAGATTTTTCTTAAAAACCCTGTCAAGTCCTTTTTTTCTCTCCGAAAAAATGCCTGTTGTCAAAAGTGCCACGGAAGAAAAAATGTACTTTTTGTCAAACACCGTCGAAATCATTTATGTCAACCGATAAAAAACTTCCCCTAACTCTTCCCAAGGGGTCTTCTCTGTGGAAAAACCTGTGGAAAATGTGGAAAACTCAAGGCTTTCAACCCCTATTTTCCGTTCCTCCCCCGGTTTTCACAGGAAGACACCTGTCTTTTTCACAACTTTTTGAACCTACATAACACGATCGTTTCTGTGTTACGGAAACAGAAATATGCATCCATTTTTTCTCCATCTTTGCCGAAAAAGTTGGCAGTTCCCAAAATCCTGCCCCTTCCTTTGGCATCCTATCTTTTTTCTCTGAAAATTTTTGTGAAAAAGTTCCAAAGACTTTTCCGTATCTTTCTTCCCGGGATGGAAATACTGGTAACAATCATTTTCTTCACAGGAGGAAGACCATGCAGGGAAAGGTAGAGATCTGCGGCGTCAACACTGCCCACTTAAAACAATTGTCCCATGCGCAAATGGATGAACTGCTTCTGAAAGCCAAACACGGCGACGAAAATGCCCGTCAAACCCTGATTGAAGGAAACCTCCGGCTGGTACTGAGCGTCATTCAGCGGTTTGACAAACGGGGAGAACACCCCGACGACCTGTTCCAGGTAGGCTGTATCGGTCTGATGAAGGCCATCGCCAATTTTGACCCCACCAAACAGGTTCGCTTCTCCACCTATGGCGTACCTATGATCGCCGGAGAGGTCCGGCGGTATCTGCGGGACAACAGCGCCATTCGGGTATCCCGTTCCATCCGTGACGTGGCATACCGGGTGCTGCAGTGCAAAGAGGCAATGCAGTCCCGTCTGGGCAGAGAGCCTTCTCTGGAGGAAATTGCCCGGGAGCTGGAACTCCCCCCGGAGGATGTGAGTGAGGCGCTGGACGCGGTCTGCGCTCCGGTAAGCCTGTATGACCCTATCTATTCTGACGGCGGCGACCCACTGACGGTGATGGATCAGGTTCGGGACACCAAGAACACGGAAAACAACTGGATGGAACACATTGCCCTGCAAAATGCCTTCCGAAATCTAAACCAGCGGGAAAAGCAAATCCTTTCCCTGCGCTTTTATGACGGCAAGACCCAAATGGAGGTGGCCGGCTCTCTGGGCATTTCCCAAGCCCAGGTATCCCGGCTAGAAAAGGGCGCCATTTCCGCCATGCGAAAATCTGTCAGCATTTCCTAATGTAAATGATCGTTTATGCGAGGAAAGCCTTCCCCTTTGGGGAAGGTGGCACGCCGATAGGCGTGACGGAAGAGGTTAAAACCTCTCCCACCGCAAGCGGTCCCCCCTCCCCAAAGGGGAGGGCATAGTAGTGCAGTAAACG
>JAZOUU010000081.1:0-10632 GCA_045658365.1 Faecousia sp.
TGACACCGGCGCTAAGGTGGTCATCGACGACCACGGCTCCGTATTTATCTCCGCAGTTGATGCAGCTGCTGCTTATGCTGCCAAGAAGATGGTGGATGACATCTGCTTCGTTCCCGAAGAGGGCAAACTGTACTACGGCAAGGTCGTTCGCATCCTGCCTATCGGCGCATTCGTTGAGATCGCTCCCGGCCATGACGGCATGGTGCATATCTCCAAGCTGGAGAACCGCCGTGTGGAAAAGGTGGAAGACGTGCTGAACCTGGGCGATATGACCTGGGTCAAGTTCATGGGCTTCGACGAGAAGGGCCGCGCCAACTTCAGCCGCAAGGACGCGCTGAAGGAAATGGAAGAACAGTAAAAAATGAAGCGCCTGCTTTTCAGCAGGCGCCTTTCCTTTTTTATTCCTCGGAAAACTGATCCTTGCCCACAAAGCACAGGGGGCACTCAAAATCCTCAGGCAGATCCGCAAACTTGGTGCCGGGGGCAATGCCGCCCTCGGGGTAGCCCAGCTCCTCGTCGTAGACCCAACCGCATACATCGCAAACATATTTCATAAAGATATCCTCCATTTGTTTTTAGGTTGTAAATATGATACCAAACTCTGCCGGAAAAAGCTATGATAAAATCACCGGCAGGCAAGGTTTTTTCTTTATTTTCTTCCGCTTTATTTGACTTATTCAAGATTCTTCATTATACTATCTTTGTTAGGAGGGAAGGCTATGGGCTTTTCAGAATATTTCCCCATTTGGGACAAGCTGACAGAGGATCAGCGGCAGCGGATCTCTGCCGCTTCAGAATTTCGAAAAGTAAATAAAGGCACGGTTCTGCACAACGGCAGTCTGGACTGTTTAGGACTGCTGTTAATCCGCAGCGGCCAGCTCAGAGCCTATATTCTCTCCGACGAAGGGCGGGAAATCACTATCTACCGCCTGTTTGAGCGGGATATTTGCCTGTTTTCCGCCTCCTGCGTCATGCCGGATATCCAGTTCGACATTGTCATCGAATCGGAAAAGGACACGGAGCTCTGGATCATTCCCGCCTGCTTGTACAAAGAGCTAATGCAGGAATCTCTGGCGGTGTCCAACTATTCCAACCAGCTTGTCAGCGCCCATTTTTCCGATTTGATGTGGCTGGTGGAACAGATCATGTGGAAAAGCTTCGACCGGCGGCTGGCGGCCTTCCTGCTGGAGGAAAGCCAGCTGGAAGACACGGATTCTCTGAAAATCACCCACGAAAAAATCGCCAACCACATGGGCACCGCCCGGGAAGTGGTGACCCGGATGCTTCGTTACTTCCAAAACGAAGGCATGGTCCGTCTGACCCGGGGCACCGTGGATATCACCGACCGGAAGAAACTCTCCGACTTAAGCAGATAGTTCTTTACAGCAAGTCCAAAATCCGGGCCTTGGGCAGGGCGCCCAGCGCCTGATTGGTCTTTTCGCCGTTTTTAAAAACCATCAGCGTAGGAATACTCATAATGCTATACTCCGTTGCCAGCTGGGCTTCTTCGTCCACGTTGACTTTGCAGACCTTAATGTCCGGCCGCTCTGCGGCGATCTCGTCGAGAACGGGGCCGACCATTCTGCAGGGGCCGCACCAGGATGCCCAGAAGTCCAGCAGGACGGGCTGCTCACTCTGGAGCACTTCTTTTTCAAAGGTGTCTTGGGTAACATGAATCACAGACATGTGGGATTCCTCCTTGTTGTTTTTTGTAGTGCTATCATACGCTATTTTTTCCCGGCTTTCTGTGATAAAGTTACGGAAACATTTTCATGCCGCGCATATAATAAGGTAAATTCAAAATCAAGGAGAATGACCATGACCATTACCAAGGATATTCAATACATCGGCGTCAATGACCATGAGGTGGATCTGTTTGAGGGACAGTATCCCGTGCCCAACGGCATTGCCTACAATTCCTATGCCATTCTGGATGAGAAAATTGCCATTGTGGATACGGTGGACAAGAACTTCACCCACCAGTGGCTGGATAATATCCAGAACGTCCTTGCCGGACGGACGCCCGATTATCTGATCGTGCATCATATGGAGCCGGATCACGCTGCCAACATCGCCAATTTCCTGAATCTTTATCCCAATGCCACGGTGGTTTCTTCTGAGAAAGCCTTTGGCATGATGTTCAATTTCTTTGGCTCGGACTATGCCGACCGACGCATCGTGGTAGGCGAGGGCGACACCCTGTGCCTGGGTAAGCACACCCTGACCTTCGTTACCGCCCCCATGGTTCACTGGCCGGAGGTTATTGTGTCTTATGATTCCTGCGATAAGGTTCTCTTCTCCGCTGACGGCTTTGGCAAATTCGGTGCGCTGGACGTAGAGGAAGACTGGGCGGACGAAGCCCGGCGCTACTATATCGGCATCGTGGGCAAATACGGCCCTCAGGTGCAGGCTCTGCTGAAAAAGGCTGCCGGTCTGGATATCGCCATTATCTGCCCCACCCACGGCCCGGTGCTGAAGGAGAATCTGGGCTATTATCTGAACCTTTATCAAATCTGGTCTTCTTACGAGGTGGAAAGCGAAGGCATCGTCATTGCCTACACCTCCATTTACGGCCACACCAAGGCCGCGGTGGAACTGCTGGCAGAAAAACTTCGGGAAAAGGGCAGCCCCAAGGTGATCGTCCATGATCTTGCCCGGAGCGACGTGTCCTATGCCGTGGCGGATGCCTTCCGTTACGGAAAGATCGTGCTGGCCACCACCACTTACAATGCAGATGTTTTCCCCTATATGAAGGATTTTATCCATCATTTGACAGAGCGGAACTTCCAGAACCGCACCGTGGGTCTGCTGGAAAACGGTTCCTGGGCGCCTCTGGCAGCCAAGGTCATGCGCAATATGCTGGCTCAGAGCAAGAATTTGACCTTTACGGATACTACTGTCCGGATCATGTCCTCTCTCAGCGAAGGCAGCGAGCAGCAGATCGAGGCCATGGCAGAAGAACTGTGCCGGGATTATCTGGCCCGTCAGGATGCCACCGCCAACAAAAACGACCTGAATGCCCTGTTTAATATTGGCTACGGCCTGTATGTGGTGACCTCCAACGACGGCACCAAGGACAATGGCCTCATCGTCAACACCGTGACCCAGGTCACCAACACCCCCAACCGGATCGCCGTGACCATCAATAAGGCCAACTATTCCCACCATGTCATCCGGCAGACCGGTGTGATGAACGTGAACTGTCTGGACGTTTCCGCGCCCTTCTCCGTGTTCCAGACCTTTGGCTTCCAGAGCGGTCGGACGGTGGATAAGTTTGCAGGCATCGAGGAGCTGCGCTCCGACAACGGCCTGCGATTCCTGCCCCGGCATATTAATTCCTTCCTGTCGCTGAAGGTAGAAAGCTATGTGGATCTGGACACCCACGGCATGTTCATCTGCTCCGTAACGGAAGCCAGAGTCATGTCCGGCGCAGAAACCATGACCTACACCTATTACCAGAACCACGTGAAGCCCCAGCCGGAAACCGAAGGCAAAAAGGGCTTCGTCTGCAAGGTCTGCGGCTGGGTGTATGAAGGCGATACCCTGCCCCAGGACATTGTCTGCCCCCTGTGCAAGCACGGCGCAGCAGACTTTGAGCCGGTAGGATAACAAAAGTTTCGGAGGATTTTTATGAAAGATACCAATTGCGGCTATTGCATGGGCGGCGAAGTGCTTGCTGCCTACGGCATCCCCATCTGCGACCTGCAGGTGAGCCAGCTGATTTTGTTTAAGGAGCAGAGCCACCCCGGCCGGGTGATCGTGGCCTATAAGGATCACGTCAGCGAGCTGGTGGATCTGACGGACGAGGAGCGGAATCTGTTCTTTGCCGATGTAGCCCGGGCCGCCAAGGCGCTGCACAAGACCTTTTCCCCGAATAAGATCAACTACGGCGCCTACGGCGACGGCGGCTGCCATCTGCACTTCCATCTGGTGCCCAAGTACAAGGACGCCTTTGAATGGACGTCCGTGTTCCAGATGAATCCCAAGCAGACCTTCCTCTCCGACGCAGAGTACGATCAAATGATTAAAAGGATTCGGGAGAATCTGTAAAACTTTCTCCGGCAGCTTTCGCTGCCGGAGTTTTTTCGCGCCTTGATAAAGCCTTTCAAATGTGATATGATGGCGGCAGCCTTGAAAATAAAGGAGTCCGCTATGAATCCATCCTACCGCCGGGTGAAAACAGCCTGTTACTGCGCCAACCTTTCTATGGCCATCATCTCCAATTTATCTCCCCTGCTGTTTGTGACCTTCCGCACCCTCTATCATATCAGCTATACCCAGCTGGGGCTGCTGGTACTCATCAATTTCTCCACCCAACTGGGTGTGGATCTGCTGTTTTCTTTCTTTTCCCATAAATTCGACATTCCCAAAACCTTGCGGCGGATGCCGGTGCTTTACTGCGCGGGACTGCTGATTTACAGTCTCTGGCCCTTTTTCTTTCCCGGCAGTGTCTATGCCGGATTGGTGATCGGTACAGTCATTTTTTCCGCCGCCGGGGGCTTTGGCGAAGTTCTTGTAAGCCCGGTGATCGCCGCCATACCCTCCCAAAATCCCGACCGGGAGATGAGCCGGCTTCACTCCGTCTACGCCTGGGGCTCGGTGGGAACGATCGTGGTATGCACCGCGCTTCTCTTTTTTCTCGGGGATGCTTGCTGGCAATGGCTGGCTCTTTTGTTCCTGTCAGTACCGGCCATGTCCGCTATTTTGTTTGCCGGATCTGAGATTCCTGCCATGGAAACCCCGGAGCGGGCATCCGGCGCAGTCAAGCAACTGAAAAACCCTACCCTATGGCTGTGCCTGTTGGCCATCTTTCTGGGCGGCGCTGCAGAATGCACCATGTCCCAATGGAGTTCCGGATATCTGGAAACTGCCTTGGGAGTTCCCAAGGTCTGGGGAAATCTGTTGGGGGTCGCCATGTTCGGGTGTATGCTGGGGCTGGGCCGAACTCTCTATGCAAAGCACGGGAAAAACATTGAAAATGTCCTGATTTGGGGCGCGGTGGGCGCAATCGTGTGCTATCTCACCGTCACCTTTACCAATCTTCCTCTGCTTGGTCTGCTGGCCTGCGCCATTACAGGTCTCTGCACCTCCATGATGTGGCCTGGCTGTTTGATCGCCTCTGCCGACCGGATTCCCCAGGGCGGCGTGTTCCTGTACGCAATCTTGGCCGCCGGCGGAGATTTGGGCGCTGCCTTTGGCCCCCAGCTGGTGGGCTTGGTAAGCGATGCTACCATTGCCAACCCGGCGCTGTTGGATGCTTTGTCGCCACTGGGCTTGCAGCCGGAGCAAATCGGCTTGAAGCTGGGGCTGTTGGTGAGCACCCTTTTTCCGATTCTTGCCTTGTTTTTCTTCCTTCATCTGCGAAAAACCTCTCCCAAAAAGTAATTCTCTACATAAAAACACCACCGAACTGGAATCGTTCGGTGGTGTTTTCTGCATTATGGCTTTCGATACGCGCCGATGACAAATTCTATCGGCGTTTCCAGAGTTTTTAAGTCCAAAAGTTTGGCTTTATCCTGGGGACTTGTGTGGAAATAGTAGGGTGTCATGCGAAACACCGCCTCAATATCCTCCGGGCTTTCCAGCAAAATGTTAGCGGAAATTTTTTCTTGACCCTGAAATTCCAAAAGCTTGGTCTGTGGCAGCGCCTCGTCATTGAGATAGGGGGTTTCATACAGCGCCTGCTTCAGCCCAAACAAATGCCTCGCCCCGGGCACTACGGTATACAAAATCCCTCCGGGCTTTAAAACCCTGGCAAATTCCTCCTCCAGAAAGGGCGCAAACAGATGGGTCGCATAGTCAAAGGACTGGGATTCCACCGGAATGGCCGCCATGTTTGCCACGAAATAGACTGCGCCGCCCCGCTTCGCCCCAAGCCGCACCATCTCCTTGGACAGGTCAAAACCGTATACGGACAAATTTTCATTTTCCGCCAGGGCGGAGGTGTAATACCCCTCTCCGCAGCAGATATCCAGCGCCTTGCCCGATTTGTCAGAAAACAACTTCACCAAGCCGTCTTTCAGTGGTGCATAGTACCCCTTGTTGAGAAAATCCCGGCGGCAGCGGGCGGACTGCTTGTCATCCCCCATGCGCTCACCGCTTTTGTGGGTACAGAGCAGGTTTACATAACCTTCTTTTGCCTTGTCAAAGCTGTGGCCAGTGCAGCACCAGGCTTGGGTCTGAAAAATTTGCAGCGCCTGGCCGCAAACGGGACAAATCAGCATAGTGTTCACCTCGAAAATTACTGCATCCACTTTACCATCTCTTCGGCAAAAAATCAACCAAAGATGCCCATTTCCCTAAATCTTGTATGTTTTCCCGGTATTTTGCGCCTACATCTTGTGTTTCGACAGATTTCGTGAGTATTCTGTGATATTATGTTGACACAGGCGCAGCTCCCAGACGTACCACAGCGACAGTGGCATCGTCACAGCCGTCTGACCGGCTGGATTCCAGAATTCTGGCTGCCAATTCCCCGGCAGGTTCTCCGGCCCGTTCCCAGCTGGCGCGCAGAGCTTCCTCTCCGCCCGCGCCATCGCTGAGCAGCACCAGCGTCTCTCCCCGACGCAGGGACAGCTTCTCCACCGTCTCCCGGCCATCGGTCACCGACAGCCCCGGCGGTGGGGTGGCTGTCCCGATTTTTATGGGCTCGCCCCGGGAAATTAGATAAGAGGGGGCAGCGCCCCATTTATAGAGCGTGGCTTTCCCCGTATCCAGCCGCAGCTCCGCCAAATCAATGGTGACGATCCCAGCATTTCCCTGGAGGGCGCAAAGACTGTTCACCGTCCGCAATGCAGACTCCGCCGGATACCCGGCAGCCAACAGCTTGCGCAGCATAGCCCCGGTTCGACGGCCTGCCCGGGCGGCCTCCTCTCCAGTGCCCATACCATCGCATAACACAATATAATACCGGCACTCCACTCCGGCAAACCACAAACAGCGATCCCCATTGCTTTCTTCCCGGCTGGCGGAGCACACTGCGATCTCCGGCTGATACCACTGCACGGAGGGATTCTTACGCCGGGCCAGAGAATCCGACACATCCTGCAGATATTCCGCCAAAAATCCGTATTGCTGCACCACGGCAAAGCGGTATTCCCTCAGCCGGTCCCGGTCGGCGCGGATGGCGCGCAGCTGTTCCTGGCTGCGCCGCAGCTCCTGCAGGAGTCTGCCTGTCTTCCGGCAGCCGGCAGGCAGACCTTCTCCGTTGCCCAGGGGCTTATGCAGCAGCGAAACAGAGATGTTCCCCGGTTTTTCCTTGCAGGTTTTCCGACAGGGACAGCTGCCGCAGGCCCGCTCTGCCGCCCGGGCAATCAGCGCTTCCTCATCAATGGGCGTTTCTTCCACATTCCGCAGCAGCATTTGCGTTTGCTGCAAAACTGCAGAAGCCATCTCCAACCGCACCTGGGCGACGCCGGTTTCTCCCCTGCGGTGGGACACATCCGACTTGAACGGCACAAGAAAAGCCCCCACGCCCCCCAGAATCAGCCCCGGCAGGGGCAAAACATCCCATACGCCGCAAAGGCGCATGATCAAAAGATAACTCAGCGCCGGCGCAGCGCAATGAAGCCACTTTTTTCCTCGCGGCAGCAACCGCAGCAAATAAGCAAGGCTCATTACCGCCGTCATGGGTACCGGAGTGATTCGGGCCAGATCCAAGGCAAGTCCTGCCAGCGCCGCCGCAGGAAATGCGCCCATGCAGGTCAAGATGCCTGCAGCTATGTATCCCAAACCCACATAGGGGGTAATGGTAATCTGCGCCAGAGCCAGCACGCCCAAACCGCAAATGAGCCAGTCCACCACCGGGTCCCGCCGCTGGGATGCCATGGAAAACAGCCCGGTGCTCGCCACCGCCAGCGCCACACGCAGCAGATAAATCCCCACCGGAGTTGTATCTCCCAGCCACATTTGGAATGCCAGACCGCTGGCCGCAACCAACGCGCCTGCCAGCGCCGGCATGATCAAGGGCGTGTCCCGCAAAAGCTGCCGGCCGCCCAATGCCGTCGCCGCCACCACGCCCAGCATGATCCACACCACGCCTTGCGCGCCTGCCGTTCCCCAAAACACCGGATATCCGATCAAGCTGCCCACTGCCAGCAGCACCGAGGGCCAGCCGGAAGACGCGCACAGCAACCCCAGGGCGATAGGCTGGAACCGGTTGCCCAAACTGGCAGCCGACAGGGCAAATCCGGACAGCACATAGCCCGCGCTTTGGGCCAGGGCATGGAGTCTGGGATCCAGCAGCCACCGCTTCAGAATCCGCTGCCCCCGTCTGACATAGATACCCAGTGAAACCAACATTGCAACCACATTCCTTTCCCGTATTTCACTGTAAATCCTATCACGGAGGCAGGTTCATTTTTTGTCGGAATCCGTTTGGGAGAAAAGTTTCTTGCATACCGGAGAGAAAAAGGCATATCCTAAATGGAAAATCGCAGCATAAAATAAGCAGCGGCTTTCCTGTCAGCCGCTGCTTGGTTTATTTTTCTAATGAAAAAGCCTTAATAAGATTCCTCATGACATCAGATGCAATTTCGAACTGTTCTGCACTTAACATTTTTAACTGCTGTGCGATACTGTCCACATCATTCTTCTGAGCCTGCTCATAGAGCAACATATTTGCAGAAATGTGGAGTATATCACAGATTCTTAAAAGTGTAGATAAGGATACCCCTACAACACCCCGCTCAATAGAAGAAAGGCTTTTAGAACCGATACCCAGCAATTCGGAGAATCGGTCTTGGGTGAAACCCGCCTTTTCCCGTTCCCTTTTGATATTCGCGCCAACCAAAACATTCAAGTCTTTCCTGCCATCCATGCTCTGTCACCTCAACTAATTGTATTACCATTAGTTTAGTCGATATTTAATTTGACATACACACATTGGCAATGTTATAATTATCGTATTGCAAATACGACAATATAGATTTGGAGTGCTTTATTATGGCTAGATCTACCGCAGACCAGATCATCGAACGCATTGCCATTGCCAATGGTACAGAACCGGCAGTAATGCGACAACAGATTGATCAGGCCTTTCAAAATATTATTGCCGATACTACCCAGCCCCATTCATTCATGTTGGCAGATATGTTCCCCGGTATCAAACCCACTGTGGATGAATTGGTCATTGCTCTGGAATATGAGCTATACGATGCTATGATACCAAATCCATAAGTATACCGGAAGGTCAAACGACCTTCCGGCAATACAACTCTCAAATTTCTACATTAAGGACACCACTAAAACGGACGGCGGTTTTCTTATCTTCGTTTTGCCAGCGGCTCCGATTTTTCCTGAATCAGCAGCAAATCGGAAATGATGGAGTTGGACAGCAGGAAGCCTTCGGCAGTTAAATGCCACCGGTCTCCCTCTCCCCGGAGGGCGTGTCCGCGCTGGCGGCACTGCTCCAGCGCATTCTCGATTTCAGCAAAGGGCAGCAGATATTTCTTTTCATATTCTCCGGCACTGATGCCGTTGGCTGTCCGCAGCCGCATCATCAGATATTCACCGGCCCGCTCCCGGGGGGCTACATCCTGAATCTCCTCCAGCACCTGTCCGCCGCCGTGGATTCCCTCGATATAGCCCTGCAAATCCCGGATGATCTTAAACCGCTTTCCGGCAAAATCGGAACTGGCATCCGGGCCAAAGCCCAGATATTCTCCTCCGGACCAATACTTCAAATTGTGCCGGGATTCCTTGCCCCGGCGGCAGAAATTGGAAATCTCATACTGCCGGTAGCCCTTAGCCCGGAGGATCTCCACCGCCGCCAGATACATATCCGCCTGCAAATCGTCATCCGGCAGGTTTACATAATCCCGGCACGCCCACAGGGGCGTACCCTCTTCCACCTTCAGCCCGTAGCAGCTGATATGCTCCGGCTTCAGGGAAAGCACATTTTGCAGCGTTGCCTGCCAGCTTTCCAGGCTCTGACCCGGCAGACCGTAAATCAAATCCAGGGACAGATTTTTAAAACCGGCCTTGCGGATTTTCTGCACCGCACTGACCGCCTGCTCGTAGGTGTGAGGGCGACCGATTTTCTGCAAGATCTCGTCATCGTCGCATTGGACACCCAGACTGACCCGGTTAAAGCCCTCGCTGCGGAGTTTTCGCAGCAATCTGGGGGAAACAGAATCGGGATTAGCTTCAAAGGTAATCTCCGCATCCGGCGCAACATCAAAATTCCGGCGCAGGGTGGTCAAAATAGCCGCCATGCCATCAGCGCCGAAAAAGCTGGGAGTGCCGCCGCCAAAATACACCGTATCCACCTGATAGCCCGGTGTCTGCGGGCCGGTTTCCCGAATGTGGTCGCAAACCGCATCCAGATAGCCGTCCATCAGCCGGTCGCTTTTCTCCGTAAGAGAATAGAAGTCACAGTACTGGCATTTGCTGCGGCAAAAGGGTACGTGGATATAAATGCCCAGAGGCGTCTTTTTTTTGCGTCCGAGTAAGGCCATAAGGCACCTCCGATAAAATCTTAAAGTCGTACGGTAAATGATCGTTTATCTTACGAATGGCGTACACCAAAGCCTCCCTCTGACGAGGGAGGTGGCTTCGCCAAAGGCGAAGACGGAGGGAGAGAAACTACCCCTCAGTCACGCTGTTCGCGTGACAGCTCCCCTGACAAGGGGA
>JAZOUU010000082.1:0-5491 GCA_045658365.1 Faecousia sp.
CAAGCAAAAGGGCAAGGTTGTTGCCCTCTATGCCTTTGACGGCCTGGGCAAGACCTCCATTCAGGAGGCTTCCGCCGGCGAAATCGTGGCCCTTTCCGGCATGGCGGACATCACCATCGGCAGAACGCTCTGCGCCAGCGATTGCGCCGAGCCCCTGCCCTTTGTGAAAATCTCTGAGCCCACCATCGAAATGACTTTCGCGGTGAACGATTCTCCCTTTGCTGGTCGTGAGGGCAAATACGTCACCTCCCGGAATCTTCGTGATCGACTGGACAAAGAGCTGATGAAAGATGTGTCCTTACGGGTCACCGAGCAGGGCACCGATGCATTCAACGTGGCAGGCCGGGGCGAAATGCACCTGTCCATCCTCATGGAAACCATGCGCCGTGAGGGCTTTGAATTCTCCGTTTCCACCCCTCGCGTGCTGACCAAGGAAATTGACGGCAAGCTTTGCGAGCCCATTGAGCGCATGGTTGCCGATGTGCCGGAAGAGTGCATGGGCGCGGTGATCGAGAAAATGGGCCGCCGGAAAGGCGATCTGCTCTCCATGACCCCCATGGGCAGCCGTTACAGACTGGAATTTTCTGTGCCTTCCCGCGGTCTGTTTGGTTACCGCAGCGAATTTTTGACCGATACCAAGGGCGAGGGCATCATGTCCAGCGTGCTGGACAGCTACGCTCCCATGAAGGGCGAAATCGAGCGCCGTCTGGTGGGTTCGCTTATCGCCCATGAAAGCGGCGAAGCTGTGGCCTATGGCTTGGGTGCTGCCCAGGAGCGTGGCGCACTGTTCATCGGGCCCGGCACACCGGTGTATGCCGGCATGGTCGTGGGTATCTGCAGCCGCAATGAGGATATGACTGTTAATGTCTGCAAGAAAAAGCAGCTGACCAATATGCGTGCCTCCGGCTCTGATGATGCCATTCGTCTGATCACCCCCAGAGTGTTCTCTCTGGAGCAGTGTCTGGAATTTTTGGCCGACGATGAGCTTTTGGAATGTACGCCCAAGTCCTTGCGTATTCGCAAGCGGGAGCTGGATCACTCCATCCGTATGCGGGAGCTCATGAAAAAGCGGGCGCAAAACGAAAAATAAACTTTAAGAAAGGCGGTGAGCCATTGAAACGGAATATTCGCGCAGTTTCGGTGGTCACCGCCCTTTGTCTGCTGCTGACGGGCTGTCTGCAGCCCCAGCCGGAGCTGAGCAACCCCCCGGAGAGCACGCCAAACACCACAGAAAGCCAAGCTGCCCCCACCACCCAGGTCACCACGCCGGATCCGGTGGTGACGGAGCCGCCTGCAGAGGAATTTATCCTTTCCTTTGCCGGGGACTGCACCTTTGGGGATAATTATGATGCGGTGGCGGGTTCCAGCACGTTCTGTACGGTGGTTGGGGAGAATTATGATTATCCATTGTCCAACGTAAAACCCTATTTTGAAAATGACGATTATTCCTTTGTGAATCTGGAGTGCGCCCTGACGGCATCCGATCCCACTGAGGAGGAAATGGAAGAATTAAAGGAAAACCGCTTCCGGTTCCGGGGTCCGGTGAGCTATGCAAAAATTCTCACCGCCGGCGGTGTGGAATTTGCCAGCTGCGCCAATAATCACTCCAAGGATTACGGACGGCAAGGTCTTT
Organism: Faecousia sp.; assembly: GCA_045658365.1. Taxonomy (GTDB): domain Bacteria; phylum Bacillota; class Clostridia; order Oscillospirales; family Oscillospiraceae; genus Faecousia. The sequence goes on from JAZOUU010000082.1 coordinate 1,634, forward strand.
ATGACACTTGGGCAGCCTTGGAAGCGGAAAATATCCAATACGCCAGTTTTGCAAAAACCTGTTTGACAACCACTGAAAGCGGGCTGACCATCGGCGTCATTGCCGCGTTTTTCTATTTCGGAGAAACGGAAATCCGCAACCAAATCCAGGGCCTGAGAGATAAGGGAGCGGAAATCGTGGTGGTGTCCGTCCACTGGGGCGATGAAGGTACATACAGTCCCAACGAAACCCAGCAGACCCTGGGGCATCGGGCCATTGATGCGGGGGCGGACATCGTGTTCGGTCACCACTCCCACACGCTCCAGAGAATTGAGCCCTACCGGGGCGGCATCATCTATTACAGCCTGGGCAATTTCTCCTTTGGCGGCAACCGGAATCCCAGCGATAAGGATACCGCCATTGTCCGCCAGCATGTGCTGCGCTATGAGGACGGCACGGTGGCTCTGGGAGACTTGGAAATCATCCCCTGCCGGGTCAGCACCTCGGATACCTGGAACGATTACCGGCCCACGCCCTACGAAAAAGACCACCCAGGCTATGACCGGGTGCTGAGGAAATTGGAGGGCAGTTACGATGGGAAAGACCTGAATGTTTCCTATGAACCCAAGCCGGAAACAGGAAAATAGAGAAGAAAAGTCGCTATTTTCCCTGGAATTTCTCAAAAAAACTGTTGACCTGGTTGCTTTTTTCGGTTATAATACCCTAGCATGACCCAGTATGGGTATTGATTTTGTGTTGCTGCGGCCGATTTCGGCTGTCGAGCATATTGATTTTTGAGGAGGTGTATCCCAATGAAGCGTACCTACCAGCCCAGCCGCCGTCACCGTTCCAAGGTTCACGGATTCCGGCAGAGAATGGCTACTTCCAACGGCCGTAAGGTTCTGGCCCGCCGTCGTGCAAGAGGCCGTAAGGTTCTGTCCGCCTGATAATGGCGCGACGGGCGACCACAGCATACATCGCTCTACGCGAAACGGGAGCTATAAGCGGGGCGAAAGCGTTTCGCCCCGCTCCCTTTTTATTGGGCATCTCCTCAAAAATTCATGCCGGCTGTCAGCGGCTCTTTTTCCCTGGTGGTGCAGTTTGAAAGCTTGAAATACACAAAGTATTCCTGCGCTTCCAAACCTTCCCTCAGGAAAAAATCCCTCGCTGACCACCTGGCCTGTCTTTTTTCGGTGATGCCTCTGTGTGGAGATAGATAAAGGTCTGTTTGAGGAAACCGAAATGAAATATTCCAGTTCGTTGAAGCTCAACCACATATTCCGCCGTCTTTATTCCTCTGCCGGACAGGCAAACGCCCTTCTGGTGCTCTATGCCCGGAAGAACCGAACCGACACCAATCGGGTGGGCATTACCGTCAGCAAGAAGCTGGGCAATGCTGTGGTTCGCAACCGGACGCGCCGCCGCCTTCGGGAGGTTTACCGGTTGCATGAAGAGGCCTTTCGGCCGGGATTTGACATCGTAGTGGTGGCAAGGTCCCGGGCAGTGAACTGCCGGTTTTCGGAGCTGACGGGGGCCTATCTGTCCCTGGCGGCCAAGGCGGGAATCTTGCAGGATCCTCACGGGGAGCAAGGGGTATGAAAAAGCTGTTTCTTTTGCTGATCCGTTTCTATCAGCGCTGTATTTCTCCTCTGCGTGGACCTTGCTGCCGGTTTCGCCCAACCTGTTCGGCATACGCGTACGAGGCTATCAACAAGTACGGGGCAATCAAAGGCGGATGGCTGGCGCTGAAGCGTCTGTGCCGCTGCAACCCTTTTTACAAGGGTGATTTTTACGACCCCGTCCCATGACTTTCTAAAGGAGAATGTCCATTGGCTAAGATTATTACGATTCCCTTTGGCTACCTTTTGGACTGGCTGTATCAGCTCACCACCAACTACGGCGTGGCGCTGATTCTCTTTGCCATTGTGGTGCAAATGGTCATGCTGCCCATTTCTGCCAAGTCCAAGAAGAGCATGATGAAAATGTCCCGTCTGGCCCCCCGGATTCAGGCCATTAAGGACAAGTATCCCAACGACCAACAAAAGCAGAATGAAGCCATCCAGCAGCTGCAGCGGGAAGAAGGTGCATCTCTGGGCTGCGGCGGCTGTCTGTGGAGCTTTATTCCCTTGTTAATTCTGATTCCGCTTTATCAGGTGGTGCGTGAGCCCATCGTGTATATGCTCCACGAAAGCGCAGATGTGGCCCAGATCATTGTTGACACCATTAAAGAAGCCCGTCCGGAACTGTTCACCCAGAACAGCTACTACAGCCAGATGATCGCAGCAGCCCATATTCCGGAATATGCCGATGCTATCCGGGCAAAACTGCCGGAAATCAGCGACCGGGTCCTGGAAGGTGTGAATTTCAGCTTCCTGGGCATCGATTTGGGCGCAGTTCCCAGCTTTGGCGTATTTACTGCCGGCTGGTGGACCTGGAAGAATATCGGCGGCGCGCTGATCCCCCTGCTTTCCGCAGGTCAGCAGGTGCTTTCCATGACCCTCTCCCGGAAGGCCAACAATTCCGTGGTCACCGACGAAAACGGTATGGAAGACAAGGAAGCGGCGAAGAAGGCCGACACTGCCCAGACCACAAAGATCATGACTTGGATGATGCCCGTTATGTCTCTCTGGATCGGTTTTACCGTGCCCTGCGCATTGAGCCTTTACTGGCTGGCCGGCGGTATCTCCAGACTGGTGGAAGATCAGGTTATGACCAAGCGCTTCCGCAAGGTGTATGATGCGGAGGATGCCGAGCGGCTGAAGCGGTATCTGGCCGAGGAAGCAGCAGAAAAAGAAAAAGAGCGCATCCGCGCTGAAAAGCGGGCAGCCAATCCCGACGGCATCACTGACAATACCAGCAAGAAGAAGCTGCAAAAGCAGCAGCAACAGGCAGAAGAAGCTGCCAAGGCCGCCGCAGCCAAGGAATACGCGGCAAGAAAGGGCGCAGTAGCGGAAGAACCGGAGGAGAAGACCACTTTATCCGGTATCGCCGACCGCCCCTACTGTAAGGGTCGGGCCTATGACCCCAACCGTTACAGCCAGAACAATACGGAGGAATAAACAATGGAGAAAACCATCGTAACTACGGGAAAAACCATTGATTTGGCAGTGGAAGCGGCCCTGACCCAGCTGGGTCTGGATCGGGACAGCGTGTCCGTTCAGGTGCTTTCCCAGGCGAAGCCCGGCTTTTTGGGCCTGGGCGCACAGCCAGCCAGAGTGCAGGTCAGCTACGAGGCGCCGGATCCTGTGCCTGCAGCCCCCCGGTCTGCATTGGGCTCAGCATCCCGCTCCAAGCCCAAGGCTGCCCCGGTGAAAAAGCCCGAACCCCCTGTGGCACCCAAGCAGGAACAGCCGAAAGAAACGGTCAAGCCTGCGGCTCCCAAGGAGCGCAAGGTGGAAGAAAAGCCCAAGGCAGAGACCCCCAAGGCGCCCAAAGAGCCCAAGGTCTACGCTGTGGCGGAGCCTGGCAGCATGGAAGAGAAAATTGAGACCTTCCTGAAGGGGCTTATGGAGCACATGGGATCCAACGCCGTTCCCCATGCCTGGAAGGAAGAGGGCAACAATTATAAGGTGGAGCTGGTGGGCGAGGATCTGGGATACCTCATCGGCCGTCGTGGCGATACCCTGGATGCATTGCAGCATCTGGCCAATTACAGCATCAACCGGGGCGTGGAGGGTCGCTTCCGCATCAGCGTGGATGCCGAGGAATACCGGGAAAAGCGGGAAGATTCCCTGCGTCGGTACGCCCGGAAAAAGGCCCAGCAGGTGCTGAAGGCCCGTCGCCGCACCACCCTGGAGCCCATGAATGCCTATGAGCGTCATGTGATCCATGCCGCGTTGCAGGAGATGGAGAACATCACCACCCATTCCACCGGCACCG
>JAZOUU010000083.1:0-2491 GCA_045658365.1 Faecousia sp.
AAAAGACCGGCGTGCTATGCACGCCGGTTTCCTTATACGCACAGAGGCTTGATTTTTCTGCGGTAGATCCGCAGGTAGAAGAACAGAGTGACCATCATACTGAAAACTTCCGCAATGGGGAATGCCCACCAGACGTTAGCTACATCTCCGCTGAGACTCAGCAGGTAAGCCGCCGGCAGCAGGATCACCAACTGACGGCACAGCGATGTGATGGTGGCATAAATACCGTCTCCCAAGGCTTGGAAGCTGGCGCTCAAGGCGATACCAAAAGCTGCGGCAGGGAAACAGAGACTGATGATTCTTAGGGCGCTGCGGCCGATCCGAAGGAACTCGTCGGAAGGGTTGAAGAGTCCCAGCAGCAGATCCGGCAGGAACTGGAATGCCAGAAGTCCCAGGATCATAATGCAAAGGGCGCTGATGCAGCTGCGCTTTAGAGCGCCTGTGATCCGCTCCGGTTTCCGGGCGCCGTAGTTAAAGGCCACAATGGAAATGGTGGCATTGTTGATGCCGAACAGGGGCATAAAGAAGAAACTTTGCAGCTTAAAATAGATGCCGAACACGCCGGTGGCGGTTTCGTGGAAGCTCTGGAGAATTTGATTCATGCCGAAGGTCATGACAGAGCCGATGGCCATCATGACAATGGAAGGAATACCTACGGTAAGAATGGGGACTAGGGTGTTTCTCTTGGGTTTCAGGTAAGAGAGGGCAAACTGCACTTCGGGATTGCACTTGAAGTTGAAAATCACAGCCAAAATGGCAGCGATCCACTGGCCGATGACCGTGGCAACGGCGGCGCCGGCAATGCCCATGGCGGGGATTCCCAGGGGCTCTGCGCCAAAGATGAAGATCGGGTCCAGCACAATGTTAGCCACAGCGCCGGCACCCTGGGTGATCATGGTATAGAAGGTCCGGCCGGAGGACTGGAGCAGCCGTTCGCCCAGCACTTCCACGAAGATGCCAAGAGTCCCCACGCAGCAGATGGCGGTGTAAATAGTGCCGCCCTCTACGGTTTCCGTCACCTCGGATTGAATCGCATAATAAGGTCTGGCGCCGAATATACCAAAGAGGATAAACAGCACAGTGGCAAGCATCACCAAAAATACGCCGTTTCCCGCGGCGCGGTTAGCTGCTTTTTGGTTTCCTTCTCCCAGGGATTTACTCAGCAGAGAGTTAACGCCAACGCCAATGCCTGTCGCGAAGCCGATCTGGATATTTTGGATCGGAAAGGCCAGGGACAGGGCGGTAACAGCGCTTTCGGAGATTCGGGAAATATACAGGCTGTCCACCACGTTATACAGCGCCTGCACGATCATAGCGATGATCATGGGAAGCGCCATGGTGAAAAGCAGTTTACCTATGGGCATGACGCCCATTTTATTTTCCTGTAAATCGGGAATATGATTCTCTCTGGACATAAAGATTCCTTTCTTCATTGGCAAGCATACCGATTTATTGTACTAGATTTTTAAAGCAGATGCAAGCATAAAAAAGTTCCCAGACGTTTCTGTCTGGGAGCTTTCTCTCCAATAGGAGCTGTTGATATTTCCACTGATGCCGAAGGCGGGAGTGAATTCTTCCTGAGGAAGATCGGTAAGAATGACCCGCCGGGCGCACATGAAGTGATTGGTATAGTAGGCATCCTCAAAATTCACCACGGCAACGCCGTTGTTGCCGGCGTGGATCATCTGACCGTTACCGATGTAAATGCCCACATGGGAAGCGAAATGTCCCCAACCGGTGGTATTCTGGAAGAAAACTAAGTCACCGCACTGTAAATCCTCTTTTGCGATGATGACGCCGTTTTCTAACTGGCTGGCCACCGGGCGGTTCAGCTCAATGCCTAGTTTGGCAAATACATACTGGGTGAAGCCGGAGCAGTCAAAGCCCCGGGGGGTGGTGCCGCCGGATACATAGGGCACACCGGTGTACTGCATGGAGACAGAACGCACCAGACTCTTCACAGAGAGGGCATCCCGGGCGGTATAGGCGGACAGAAATTTGGATTCGGAGGAATCCTCTGCGCAGTTTACATAATATTCTCCGTCAGCACCCTGCGCTACTTGACTTTTGGCAATATAGCCGGTCATTTCGTAGCAGCTGATGCGGTAGAACGCTTGGGTAGAACCGGTTACGGTCAGCTTTGTGCCGTCTTCCAGGCAACCGATGGCAACGGAGGTGTAATAAGGACTCCGGCGCACAAGGCTGGCCAGACGGTTTGAAGTCTCTGTAACGGTTTCCACAGCTTCTACGGCTTTGGTGGGCTCGTCGGTATTCCGGGCGTGAACGGGCATTATGCACAGGCACAAAGCCAGCAGCCAAGCGGTCAAACGCACAATGCGTTTGGAATGTGACATATGTAAAAATCCCTTTCCAATGGTAATTTTTCTATAAAAGTTACAAACCGGTTACGGATTATAGCACAATGATTACGAATTGTCAAGGCTTTCAGCCTGCGGAAAGGGAGATTTCTAGGGTAATTTTGCACAAAAAA
>JAZOUU010000084.1:0-17225 GCA_045658365.1 Faecousia sp.
GCATCACCGTCACCCGTCTGGTAACGGAAAACGTATCATGCCTGCACGATTACTCCCTCACCGTCCGGCAGGTGAAGGCTCTGGAGGGCGCGCAAACGGTGGTGATCTCCGGCGGCGGCTTGGAACATTTTTTAGAAGACGCTCTACAAAACTCCACAGCTACCATTGACAGCTCTGAAGGCATTTCCTTCGCCCATTGCGAGGATGCTCATGACCACACAGACCTCCTTCACAGCCACGAAACCGACCCTCACATTTGGCTCTCCCCCCGGTATGCGATGACCATGGCCACCAACATCTGTCACGGACTGCAAACAGCCTATCCCCAGTATAAAGAAGTCTTTGCAGAAAATTTAGATTCTCTCCTATCTGATCTGCTTGCCCTGGAGGAATACGGAAAACAGCAACTATCAGAACTATCCTGCCGGGAAATCATCACCTTCCACGATGGCTTTGGCTATTTTGCAGAGGCTTTTGGCCTGACCATTCTTAAAGCTGTGGAGGAAGAATCGGGAAGCGAAGCTTCCGCATCTGAATTAAAGGAACTGATTTCACTTGTCAGAACCCACAACCTCCCTGCCATTTTCACCGAGAAAAACGGCAGCGTTTCTGCCGCGAACATCCTGTCCAGTGAAACCGGCGTCAAGGTATTTTCCCTGGATATGGCCATATCCGGGAGCAGTTATTTTGAAGCCATGTATCATAATATCAACACCGTAAAGGAGGCATTGGGATGAGCCCTGTCATTCACGGAAACTCCTGTGGAGATTCCTGCTGCCTGAGAATTCAAAATCTCAGCGTCAAAATCGGCAGCGAGCAAATTCTCCAGAATATCAATCTGCATATCCATTGCGGTGAGCTGATTGCTCTGGTGGGCCCCAACGGAGCAGGTAAAAGTACCCTTTTAAAAGCCATTCTCGGCCAGCAGGAACATCACGGCAGTATCGTCTTTTCCGCCCCCGGTCAGAGAGGGAAAAAACCCATCATCGGCTATGTCCCCCAGAGTCCTGCCTTTGATGCCGGTGACCCGGTGAGCGTTGCCGACCTGTTTGTGTGCTGCATGAGCCGCAGACCTGCGTTTCTTTCCCCTACCAAGGCAATGCGCAGTAAAATTCTGGACTGTCTGGATCGGGTGCACGCCACCAGCCTCATTGACAAACGGGTAGGAACTCTTTCCGGTGGAGAACTGCAGCGGGTATTGCTGGCGCTGGCTTTGGAGCCGATTCCCAACATCCTGATTCTGGACGAGCCTCTGTCCGGTGTGGATATCGAAGGTCAAACCGACCTCATGGACATGCTGGATGAGCTTCGGCAGGTGTACGATCTGTCGGTTTTGATGACCACCCACGATTTTTCCATGCTGTCGCGCTATGCCGATCGGGTGGCTCTTGTGGACCGTCAGATTCTCTGCATGGGCGCTCCCCGGGAGATTTTGGAGTCGGATGCGTTCCGAAATACCTTTCACAGGAACGGAGGGGATCTAAAGTGAGTCTTTGGTATGCTGTTTGCGAAGTCCTCCCCATCGAAATGCTTCATTGGCAGTTTATGCAGCATGCGTTTCTGGCCATTTTGATTATGGCGCCCCTGTTCGGTCTCATGTCCACCATGATCGTCACCGGAAAAATGAGCTTTTTTTCCGATGCTCTTGGTCACTCCGCCTTCACAGGCATTGCCATCGGCTGTATCTGCGGCATCGGTGAGCCCACATGGGTCGCTGTGCTGTTCAGCATCGGCTTTGCACTGCTGTTTTCCTATGTCCGCAGCCGTAGTCACCAGGCGGCTGATACAATCATCGGTGTCTTTTCCAGTTCAGCGGTTGCATTGGGCATCTTCATCGCCACTTTGGACGGCGGCAGCTTTTCAAAATACAACACCTATTTAATTGGCGATATTCTGTCCGTGGCCCCGGGGCAAATCGGCTCTTTAGCCCTGGTATTGGCAGCAGTCGTGGTATTTTGGACTCTGTTTTCCAACCGTATGACCCTTACTGCCATCCACCCCCAGCTGGCTTCTTCCAGAGGGATTCCCATCAAGCTCTCGCAAGCCCTGTTCACCACTGCCATTGCCGTAGTGGTAACCCTGTCCATCTCCAGTGTTGGCCTGCTGATTCTTAATTCCCTGCTGATTCTGCCGGCTGCCGCTGCCAGAAATATTGCGCGGAATTTAAGACAGTATCACCTTCTGTCCGTACTCCTGGCGTTGTTTGCCGGTATCGGCGGACTCACCGTATCCTATTATCTGGGAGCTTCGGCAGGTGCTGCCATATCGTTGCTGCTGGCAATTCTGTTTGCTGTCAGCTTCTGCCTGCGGAAACGGAGGGGCTAACATGCTGGATGTAACGATTCAGGTCATCGCCCGCATGCGAAGTGATTTCCCCAGTAAATTCGGCATCCCCCGGCAAAGCGGCTTGGTAGAATCGCTCCGCTCCACCATCGTCTTTGAACCTGAGTTTCGCAATGCGGAAGCCCTGCGGGGTATCGAGGGCTTTTCCCACCTTTGGTTAATTTGGCAGTTTTCCGAGGCTGTCCGCAGCGATTGGTCACCCACCGTCCGTCCTCCAAGATTGGGCGGCAATACCCGAATGGGTGTCTTTGCCACACGATCCCCTTTTCGCCCCAATTCCCTGGGACTTTCCAGCGTGAAGCTGTTAGGGGTGGAGCACACGGAAGACCTTGGCACTGTGCTTCATGTAGGCGGCGCGGATTTAATGGACGGAACGCCAATTTTCGACATTAAGCCCTACATTCCCTACAGCGATTGCCACAGTGAAGCCATTGGCGGTTTTACCGACAACGCAGAAGATTTTCTGCTGAACGTGGTATTTCCTCCGGAACTGCTGAAATTGCTGCCGCAGGATAAGCAGTCCGCAGCTATTTCGGTCTTATCCCATGACCCCCGGCCCTCCTATCAGAGAGATCCGGATCGGGTCTACGGGCTTCCCTTTGCCGGCTGGGACATTCGTTTTACAGTAAGAGATACCACCCTCACAGTCTGTGACCTTACCTCATTATAAATTGAAAGCCCCGGAAATTTTCCGGGGCTCTTTTCCTTATTTTTTTGTGGTCTTTAAAATTATAAAAATTCCTGCTAAATTCGAAAGCACCGTAAATACATCAAAAATCAGCGCAGAGTAATTCTGAATGGATGCATCATACACGATCCACAGCAACTGACAGGCGATAATGACAATTTTCAGAATTGTTTCCTTTTTAGTATCCAAAAACCAGGTGAACAGGCAGGCAGCAATCGTGGGAAACCATGCCACCAGCCCCACCGGCCTCACTGCCACGGTCATCAGCACCTGAATGACCATGAAAACGAGCTTCAGCGGAAGGCTGAACGGAAGCCAGATGCACACTAGATTTCTGACGATGCTGACCAGATTGCTGATCACTCCCGTGGTTCCGCCCAAAATCCATTGGCCTGCTCCCATGATTCCAAATTGAAAGCATTGGGCCACCAGAATATGCCGTTTCCGTTTTATAAATCCGATGGCAATCATAAACAGCGCGCCGATAAATGACACAACATTACCAATCACGACAGGATTCAATCCAGTTTACCTCACATTTCCAGAAAATACGCCGGTGGACTCCACCGGCTTGTTGACAATTTCTTTTCCTTAGACTAATATTATTCCATCATCTTACCTCTGTCAAGATAATTTACTTTCAATAAAAGAGAGGTTGCCTCTATGGAACTGCATCATGGACGTCCTGCAGACTGCTGCGGACGATTGGAAAAAGAAATCCGGGTTTACAATTATCTCGATTCTCTTGGGGTTTCCTATGATCGCATTGATCACGAGCCTGCCATGACCATGGAGGCATGTGCAGCGGTAGATGAAGCCCTGGGCGCTACCATTTGCAAAAATCTTTTGCTCTGCAACCGGCAGAAAACAAGCTTTTACCTGCTCATGCTGCCCGGTGACAAGATCTTTAAAACTTCGGTTCTATCTAAGGAAATCGGCTCTTCCCGGCTCTCCTTTGCGGAAGGCGAATTTATGGAACGATTCCTTGACATTACCCCCGGATCTTTAAGCGTTTTGGGACTGATGAACGATAAAGAGCACAATGTTGCGCTGCTTATCGATGAAGATTTGCTTTCCGGTATGTATATCGGGTGCCACCCCTGCATAAACACCTCGTCTCTGCGCCTGAAAACCCAGGATCTGATGGAGGTCATTCTCCCAGCCATGGAAAGAACGCCCCAGATTGTGTCGCTTCCCTGGGAAACTTAAAAAAATCCGCGCCCGGGAAGTTTCCCCGGGCGCACCGATTATGTTAAAACCTAACAGATTAAATATAACACAATCCCAAACACAAGTCAATATGCCATTGTGCATATTGCTCTTTTTCTGCGTTTTGCACGAAACAAAATCGTGTATTTTGTACAATTTGCGAATTGTGTTTTCCGTATATCTGTGCTATTCTATAGACACAAAGGATGAAGCCGCAAAGGTAACATTCAAAGGCCCACAGATGGGCCAGAAACGACGACTTCCTGATGGGGAATGTTCCGGCACATAGGTAACTCGAGCGTACGAGAAAGACGGATGATGAATGAGGTGCCAAGGAGTGTATTCCAAGAGAGCAGGAACGTGGCGTCGAATCTGCAGAAAGCGAGGTTAACCAATGATGTTAGATAATAAGAGTGAACAGAAGTAACCCTTGGCTGCACCAGAAAGTAAGCACCGCAGTCAAGGGTTATTTCTTTTTTTCGCCCGGGAGGGCGCTTTTTTTATGCTCCGATACCGTAGTAAAACCCGTCAAAAAGGTCATACTAGTGTTATCAGACAAAGGAGTGGATAATATGATCGAATCGGATACCATTAAGCTATTGCGGGAGTGCGATGCAGGCATCAAAATGGGCATTGCCTCCATTGATGACGTGCTGGAGCATACGGAATGTGATAAGCTGCATAACTATCTTTCCACCTGTAAAGAATCCCATGAGCAGCTCCAGCAGGAAGTGCAGGCATTGTTGGGAGAATACAAGGACGACGGAAAAGCGCCCAACCCCATTGCCAAGGGTATGTCATGGATGAAAACAAAAATCAAGCTGGAAATGGATGAATCAGATCCTACCATAGCCGATTTAATGACGGACGGCTGCAATATGGGCGTAAAGACTTTAAATCGATATTTGAATCAATATAAGGCCGCAGACGAGACTTCCAAAGACATCACCAAACGGCTCATTCGGCTGGAGGAAGATCTGGCTCACCAGATTCGCCATTTTTTATAATTTGAAAAGGATGTGTCAGTCAGACACATCCTTATTTTATGCCAAAATAGATCAAATTTTCCGCGCTCGCCTTTACATTTCATCCCCGGTTTGATATACTGATTTTAATAAAAACAGGGGGATCGTACATGAAGACCGCAGAAACCCAAAGGAATATCCCCAAAAGAAGCCATTCCGGGAAGTTATGGCGCCTTGCAGGAAAATTTGCCTGCATTTTGCTGGAAACGGTGCTGCTGCTGTGTATTGCACTGTACGGCATTATGTACGTGTTAGCAAAAGGCCCCTCCCCCACTGCCCGAAACCTATTTGTCCTGTCCGTTCGGGAGACCAGCGCGGTTGGTTTCCTTGCGAACCTGTTCTTTACCGAGGAGGAAATCGCCCAGATCGAAGCCCCCGGAGGTGCGCCCGAATATGACGATACGGATACTTCTTTAATCGTTATCCCCGATCCCACTGTAAATGCCCAACCGGAGGCTGATGCCTGGGGGCTTTTTGATGATGACGGTGACGGCGTCATTATTGACAAAGTCCGCGGTGAAGGCTACTCTGGCTTCATGATGGTAGTCCTTGACCCCAGCCGGGTCATCATGGGCAGTCGGGTGGAGGACTTTGGCACACGTGGATATACCGTGGCCGAAATGGCAGAAAGCTTTAACGCCGTTGCCGGAATCAATGCCGGCGGCTTCTATGACCCCAACGGTCAGGGAAACGGCAGCATTCCGGATACCATGGTCATCTATAACGGTGAAATTTATTACCCTCAATACGGCTGCGGCAGAGGATTTGTGGGATTGGATAACAATCACATTTTGCATGTGGGCAGTTTCACTGCTGCTGAGGCTCAGCAAAAGCAGCTGCGCTACGGCGTGGGTTTTGGGCCGGTGCTGATCAGCAACGGAGAGCGGGTTTCTATCCCCGCCAGCGGTGTCAATCCCCGTACCGGCATTGGCCAGCGTTCTGACGGAGCCATTTTAATGCTGGTCATCGACGGCCGGCAAGTCAGCAGCATTGGCGCGACCTACCGGGATATGGCAGAGATTTTTGAACGCTACGGCGCAGTAAATGCCTGTAATCTGGACGGTGGTTCCTCCTCTATGATGTGGTATCAGGGGGAATATATCAATGACTGCGCATCTGTCGTAGGAATCCGCCCGGTGCCTACCGCCTTTCTTGTGTTAAAGGAGGAAGGTAACTATGATAGCTAAGAGAAAAACGCGCAGATTTTTCCCTCTTGCGATGGTCATTTACGCAGTGATTTTTCTCGGTATTACCACCTTTGGTCTGCACAGCTTTTGGAACTATTTGGATGCTTATGAGCGCTCTCGTCCCCAAAATACAGTAGATGCGTATACCCGGCAGCTAACCACTGAATATATCAGCAAAGCTTGCGCACCCTTGATTGAAAATGTCAGCGTGCAAAGCAAGGAATCTTGCCAACAGGTGATTTTAGATGCTCTGCAAGGAGAGATCACCTGCGCAAAAAATGCTTCCCTCTCCACAGACGTAAAGCAGGTCTACATGGTCCTGTGCGGCAAGCAGGTCATCGGCACCATGGAAATGCAGCAGCAAGGCAATACCCAATTTGGGTTCACCCCTTGGGTGGTTACAAAGGACAGCTTCGACCTGTCCTATTTGCTGACAGAGTCGGTTTCCATTACCGTTCCCAGCGACTATCCTGTCTACCTCTTTGGCGCGCGGCTGACAGAAATGTTTATCACCGGGGATCACATACCCTATCCTGCCCTGAAGGAATATTACGGCAGCTATTCCCTTCCCTATATGGTTACCTATACCGCCGGGCCTTTCCTCGGCCAGCCGGAGCTTTTAGTCACAGATCCCGCCGGCACACCGGTACAAATTGACGAAAGTACAGATCTGTCCATATTCTTAAATAACTGCAGCCCGGAAGAGATTTCCGCTCTGGATGCCATTACCGATGATTTCATTCACCGGTATGTAGATTTTATCTCCGAAGCCAAGAACGATACCATGGGAAATTATGAGCGCCTTACCCAGCATCTTGTCCCAGACGGTGATTTGGCAAACCGGATGTATATGGCGATCGGCGGACTGAACTGGGTCTCCGACCGGAATGCAAGCGTGACCTCCCTGGTCATTCACCGCTATGTAAACATTGGGGATAACCGATATTTATGCGACCTGAGCTATGAAGTAACCAACAAAACCTATGCCGGTATAATCCAATCAGTAAATCATATCAAGGTGGTTTATTTAAAAACCGAATTGGGTTTAAAAGCGGAAGCCATGGTGAACTACTAACTCTCTTTTCCGTTTCTTCGGCAGCCGGATCCCGGCTGCCATTTGCCTGTTATTTCCTCGCATTTGAAACAATTTCTTCACAAACCTGTGTTACCCTTTATGAATAGGAGGCGTGGAATCATGAAAACAAAACGAAAATCCAGAAAACTGCATATCTTCCCAGTCCTGCTTGTACTGATCTGCGGCGCAGCTGTGGTTTGGTACTGCGCTGGTTCTCTCATTCCCCTGACCTCCACACAGCAAAAGGTCTGGAATTATGCCATAACCCACGGTTTATCCTACCGGGACTATCCCAAAAGTTTAATCTCTCTGCTGGAACGAAATCCGGAAACAGAGCAGTTTGTTTTGGAATATCCCACTGCCAGTAAGAACACCGCCGTCATCGATCTTTCCGAATACGAAAACTGCGATAACATTCCCCTATTTTTGCAATGGGATCAGCGTTGGGGATATTTGCAATATGGAAGTGACGTAGCAGGCCTAACCGCCTGCGGTCCGGTATGCCTGTCCATGGCTACCTTCTATCTCTCCGGTGGAGATGAACAGTTCACCCCGGAGAAAATCATTCAATTCGCCATTGATAACAACTACTATGTACCCGGCAGCGGCTCGTCCTGGACGCTCATCAGCGAAGGCGGGGAGAAGCTTGGATTCCGTGTCACAGAGCTTCCCCTGGACGAAAATCGGATTCGCGCCGTGCTGGAGACCGGAACGCCCATCATCATTGTTGTGGGGCCCGGGGATTTTACAACTTCCGGACACTTCCTTGTAATGACCGGTTACGAGGACGGGCAAATCCGCCTGTTGGACCCCAACAGCAAAACCAATTCTGAGATTCTTTGGCCGTATCAACAAATTCAAAGTCAAATCAAGAACCTTTGGAGCATCGAAAGAAACTAAATTTTTGTGGATGTTACCGCTTTGTTTCCGATTTGTTTCCAACATTTAACTGCTAATTTCCATGAAAAACCCACAATTTGACTTCCATTTGACAAAGGAATATGGTATAATAGATATCTGCGGAAATTATCTGTTTTCTAATCGCCGTTTTATTCACCTCATTGCAGGAAGGAGTCATTATGTCCAATCTTTCCAATATCACAGTTGTCCTTCCCTCTTTGGATCCGGACGCCAAACTCATCACCGTCATTGACGGACTGCTGCAGCACGGTTTTACGGATATCATTTTGGTGAACGACGGCAGCAAACCTGAAAATTTACATTATTTTGAGGACGCCGCCCGGCATCCGGAAGTCCATTTACTCCGCCACGAGGTGAACCGCGGTAAGGGCGCTGCTTTGAAAACCGCTTTCCGTTGGGTTTTAGAGAATCGTCCCGATACCGCCGGTGTGATCACTGTGGATGGCGATAATCAGCACCATCCGGAGGATACCAAGGCCTGCGCCCAGCGCATGATGGAAACCGGCAATATCATTTTGGGCGTTCGCGATTTCTCTCTGCCCCATGTGCCGACCAGAAGCCGTTCCGGAAATCGAATTACATCTTTCGTTTTTAAGGTTTTTGTAGGAATAACCCTGTCAGACACCCAGACCGGCTTGCGCGCGATTCCCAAAGCCGACCTGCCTCAGCTTTGCGACGTATCTGGCGACCGGTTTGAATACGAGACCAATATGCTGCTGGCTATGAAATCCCAGCAAATGGATTATGAAGAAGTTCCCATTCGCACAGTGTATATTGAAGAAAATAAAAGTTCTCATTTCCGGGCAGTTCGGGACTCCTGGCGGATTTACAAGCTGATTTTTTCCCATTTTATCCGCTGTGCCCTCAGCTCTGTGGTCGCTGGGATTGTGGACGAAGGACTGTATATGCTGCTAAGCCACCTGCTAAGCACAGTACTTTCCGGCTTTTTGCTGACGGCCATTCCCGGAGCAATCGCCCGAATCGTGTCTTCTCTGCTGAACTTCTTTATAAACAAAAAGCTGGTGTTTGAGTCGAAGGGCTCCACCGGCAAAGCCATGCTGCGGTATTTCCTGCTGGCAGTGCCTTTAGCCATCGCCCAACTCAGTTTGACCCATGGCACAATTTCCCTGCTTCATGTGGGAAGTAACCAGACGCTGCTGCGGGGTGTGATCTATGCAGTGGTCATGGCCTTCCTGTTTATCATCAGCTATATCGTTCAGCAACGCTGGGTGTTTGCTGAGAAAAAGAAATAATCCCCATCTGCAAGAGGTAGCTTACTATGGAAAATATACAAAGACGTCCACGCCCCACCAAGCGCTCAAAACATACCGCTATGCGCATTTTACTGCGCAGTTTGCTGGTGTTCTTTACGGTAATTGCGTTACTGGTTGTGGGGTTGTGCATGGTCTGCAATCTCATTTTTAACGGTCCCAGCGAATCCGCCCGGGATGTACTCACCATGTCAATGCTGGAATCCAGCGGCATGAAGTGGTTTCCTGCCCTGTTCATCGGCAAGGATAAGGTGGATGAGATTCAAACTAACATCTCCGCCACCCTCCCCAATGATATCTCCGGCACAGGAAGCGTGGTCATTAAGCCCGGCACGGATCTGGAGAATACCGAGTGGAAAGACCACCCTGACGGCATCCGCATAGAGTATGTGGATGGCGATACCTATAATGCCTACGTCATGCTGATCCGGGACCCTTCCAAGGTTTATATGGCCACATCCACGGATAAATTCTCCAAGGATATCCCCGGTGAACGGATCACCAACCAAATTGTTAAGGAAGGCGCCATTGCCGCCATTAATGCCGGCGCATTTTTTGATAACGGCACTTCCAGTTCCGTTGTCGGCAGCGTTCCCGAGGGCTTGGTTGTAGCCGGCGGCAAGGTCTGCTGGGAATCCGGTTCTGCGCCGGAGGAAGGCTTTGTGGGCTTCAATAACGACAATATTCTGGTGGTCGCAAAATCTATGACCGGTGACAAGGCCATGGAACTGGGCATTCGGGACGGCTGCTGCTTTGGTCCTGTTCTGCTGATGGACGGCGCTATCAATGAAGAAGCCTATAATTCCAACTCCGGCTTCAATCCCAGAACCGCCATCGGTCAACGCTCTGACGGAACGGTACTCTTTGTCTGCATCGACGGCAGACAGGCCGGTTCTCTGGGCGGCACTTACAAGGATATCATTGACATTATGACGGAATACGGTGCTGTGAATGCATGTAATCTGGACGGCGGATCTTCCACCGTTATGCTCTATAAGGATACCTGCGGCAAAATGGGCGAAAAAGATGAGGTCCATATGATCAATAATTATTCTCTTCTTCAGGAAGAGCCCAGACTTATGCCCACCTTCTTTATGGTGCGGCCCGGCAGCGAGGACTAAGCTATGTATCAGGGAAAATATATAAAAGATAATGCCTCACAGCAGACCACTCCGCCCCGGCGCCCCCGGAGAAAGAAAAACACAAAAGCCACAAGAGGCACGAAAATTTTCTACTGGGCCTATGCCGGAGGTATCGCTGCATTCTTCATCATTATGGCCTGTATTTTAAGTCCCCTTCGGGATTGGCTGGTAAAATACGAAGCCTCTCAGCCCAATTATAAACGGGATCAGGTCTATCAGGAGTTGTTTGCCGATCCGGACTGGGAACACATCTACACTCTGGCCGGTGTGGAAGGAACTCGATTTGATAATAAAGAAACCTTCGCCGCCTATATGGATCAGCTGGTGGGCGATCAGGAGCTGACCTGTTTGGAGACCTCCGCCGGTCTTTCCGGAGATAAGAAGTTTATTATCAAGCTGAAAGATCAGAAAATTGCCGTCTTTACTCTCACCGGCGGTGCGGACAAGGATACCGAGATCCCCCAATGGCAGCTTGGAAAGGTTGAAGTCTTCTTCAGCGGCGACAAAAACGTGATCGTGGAAAAACTCCCAGGGCAGACCGTATACATCAACGGCGTCGCGCTGGATGACAGCTACACAATACGCACCCTGTCTACCGTAGCGGAAAATTATTTGCCGGAGGGTGTACACGGTTTCCGGTTGACCCATCAAAAAGTCACCGGCCTTTTGACAGAACCTGAGGTTGTGGTAAAGGATGCCCTTGGAAATTCCACAGCACTAACCAAAGATTCGGAAAGCGGCATCTACAAGCAGACGCTCCCCTCTCAACAAGCATCTGAAGAAGAAAAGCTGCTTGCTTTAACTGCCGTACAGGCTTACGCCAAGTACATGATCCGCAAAGTGGATATCGGCGAAATCGGAAAGTATTTTGATTCCAGCTCCGCAATCTACAACACCATCGCCAAGAGCGAAGTGGGCTGGATGCAGTCCTACGCCTCCTTCGATTTCAGCGAAGCTGCCTACAGTAATTACTACCGCTATTCCGACGATCTGTTTTCCCTCTATGTGAATGTAACGCTGAATGTCCACCGCAACAACGGATCTGTGAAGGAATACGATTTAAGCAACACTCTGTTCTTCACCAAGGACAGCAACGGCAAATGGCTGGTCACCGAAATGACCAATCTGGATGTGCAAACCACCAGGGAGCAGGTTCGCCTCACCTTCATGGACGGTGATCAGGTTCTGTCCGATGCCATGGTGGATAAGGACGCAAAAATGGTGACCCTTCCGAATGTGGAGATTCCTGCCGGACAGACCTTAAACTGGGTCAAGCAGGAGGATAACGGAAACGGAGAAGTAACCTTAACTGTGGTATTTAGTGCCACCGAAACCGGTGAAATTTATCTGCCCGAATCCTATTCCTTAGAACCCATGACCCTCCACACCCTCTTTGAGGAGGCGACCAGCTAATTATGGATTTGCTTTCTTATTTTGCAGAGCATTTTGACCTGCCCATTCTGGATTGGATTGCCGAAACTCTCCATTGCAATTTTCTGGACTTTCTCATGCCGCTGATTACGGTGTTGGGAAATGCCGGTATCTTCTGGATCGTGGTTGCTGTGGTGCTTTTACTTATCCCCAAGTACCGGAAGATCGGTCTGGGCATGGGCGCAGCTTTGATCATTGGTCTTCTGGTATGCAATATTACCCTCAAACCACTGATCGCCAGACCCCGTCCTTATGACTATCAATTGACCCATTTTGGCAAAACCATCCAGCTGCTGATTGCCAGACCCCATGACTTTTCCTTCCCTTCCGGTCACACTCTGGCCTCCTTTGAGGGCGCAACCGTGCTGCTGATCGGGAACAAGAAATTGGGCATTCCTGCCATGATCCTTGCCTGTCTGATCGCGTTCTCCCGGATGTATTTATACGTCCACTACCCCACCGATGTTTTGGTTTCCGTGGTGCTTGGCGTAGCATTTGGATTCTTGGGGAACTGGCTTGTAAAGAAAGGCTGGAACTATCTTGCCAAACGGCAAAAGAAACTGTCTTAATTTTAAGAGGATACGCATAAGCGTATCCTCTTTTTCCTTGACAAAATGATTGACGGGCGGTATAATTCTCTGGTAACCCCTTTGGGCCTGTAGCGCAGCTGGGAGCGCATTACATTCGCATTGTAGGGGTCGTCGGTTCGAATCCGATCAGGTCCACCAAAAAGAGAAACCACCTACACTGTGGTTTCTCTTTTTTGTTGGCATTCACAGGTCGGATTCGAAGATTTAAATGCGGCGCGGATGAGCGCCGCCGGCGACGGCTGGACGGAGCCGAACCTATATTTTCGCGCAGCGAAAATGCAAACAAATCCGATCAGGTCCACCAAAAAGAAATCACCATCCTTAGATGGTGATTTCTTCTTTTAGGGAATAAAGTCCAAACTTTTAAAACAACAATTCTTCTGTCACAGGAAACAACGGCTGATTTAACAGACGTTTCGTGATGCCGGCCATTTCTGATACGCTTTCCCGGTAATCTCTATGATGCCACATAACCATCATGGACAATATGCCGCAAACCGCAAACATCACTACGTGGCGCCGAACTGTCATATCCTCATTGGGCAAAAACCGCGCCGGAAACACGCCATCGCTGACAGAGTAACTGACTGCCCGCTCGATCATAGTGCCACTCAATCCGCTGCGCTGAAGCGCATCCAAAAGTGGCCTGTGTACCACCCAAAATTGAAAAAACGTCTCAAGCTCAAGCTGCAAATTCCGTTTCTTTCCTTTCTGATGCATGTTGCTAAAGGGCTCGTATTCCATCATCGTGTGATCAATGAGTCCATGCAGGGCGCCATCTTTTCCGGAAAAATACCGGTAGAAGGATTTTCTCGGGACACTCATCCGTTGGCACAGATCGCTAACGGTAATATCCTCGTACCGAACAGTCTGCATCATGTCCAAAAGCCCTTGTTCCATCTGGCGCTGGCGGTGGGCAGACTCCTCGGATTTGCAAAGCTTATACACCAAAAAATCCCTCCTTTTAGAATTATTATACCGAAAAAACGAATTTCGTCAACATTTTCGTGATTGTTGCCAAAAGCTTCCTGCTGTTTTTTGTTGGCAGTGTCACAAAAGTGACATTTTGGGTCTATGTACCTTGTCCATTATCGTTTATAATAGGCATGTAAATCTGCCGTTATTAGGACGGCAGTGCAACGAGGAGGAAAATCTATGAAAAAGAATGTCCAATTGGACGAAAGAGGCTACCGCAAATTTGGCATTCGCGATAGTCTTGCCTATGCAGCCGGTGACCTTGGCTGTAATATGAGCTTTGCCCTAAAGGGCACCATCATGCCCCTGTTCTGGACTCAGGTCATGGGTCTGAGCGCATGGTACTCTCTGTTGATCATCATTCTGCAGGTCTGGGATGCTATCAACGACCCGCTGATTGGTTCTATGATTGACTCTGACAGACGTAAGTATAGAAGAAACAAATTCCTGCAGTACATTTGGTTTGGTTCCATCGGTCTGATCGTAGGCGGTGCGCTGTGCTTCCTGCCATTCCCCGGTGCTCCCGAATGGGCCAAGATTATCATCTTTATGGCTGGCTATGTCATCTGGGATGCTTTCTACACCGTAGCAAACGTCCCCTACGGCAGCCTGCTGTCTTTGATCTCCAAGGATCCTGCTGACCGGGCCTCCCTGTCCGCATGGCGCTCCATCGGCTCTATGATCGGCAACATGCTGCCCATGGTCATTCTGCCTTTGCTGGTCTACAACCCCGACAAGTCCCTGAACGGGCCCATGGTCTTTGTGGCTGCCCTGGTCATGGGCGCTCTGGGCTTTATCTGCTTCCAGTTCATGATCAAGAACACCGAGATCCGCGTGGATACCGACCTCACCACCGGCGAGGAAATGCCCAAATTCAATGTTATCAAGGCGATGGGTAACTTCATAAAGAACCGTCCCGCTGTCGGCGCTACTTTGGCTGCCATGGGTATGTTCATTGGTATGCAGGGTGCAAACCTTGCTGTTTCCGTTACCTTCCAGATTTATTTCAAGAACCCTGAAATTTCCGGTTTGATCTCCATGTTCGCCATGCTTCCCATCGTAATCTTCACCCCTCTGGCTCGTAAAATGGTCGTTAAGTACGGCAAGAAGGAACTGTCTATTGTTGGCTCCATCTGCTACGTTGCCGGCGCAGCGGTTCTGTTCCTTGCTCCTTTGGGTATCATTCCTGTCACTGAAACCAACACCGGACTTGACCTGATTATGTACATCGTTGCTCAGCTTATTATGTCCTTAGGATTGGGTATCTACTCCACCGTTTCCTGGGCTATGATGGGCGATGCCATCGACTACAACGAATGGAAGACCGGCAGCCGCGAGGAAGGTATTGTTTACTCTCTGCATTCCTTCTTCCGTAAGCTGGCTCAGGGTGTTGGCCCCGCTGTTGCTCTGATTATCATGCAGGGCATGGGCTATATCAATAACGCCAAACCTGATGCCAATGGCAAGTTCACAGAAATCGATGTCACCCTGTTCTCCTGGGACTTCGCTTTGGAACTGCGCTCTCTGGTCGCTATTATGTTCCTGGTAGCAGGTGTCATGTTGTTCATCGGCCTTGGTCTGGTCTACAATCTGGACAAGAAGACCTTGAGCAAGATGCAGCAGGAACTGGCTGCCCGCAAGGAGCAGTAATTCTCTGTTATTAAAACACAAACCCCCTCCGGAAATATCCGGAGGGAGTTTTTTTAGGTTCCGTTTCCGCGAAGTTCAATGATCTGGTCACGCAGCACTGCTGCATACTCGTACTCCATCATCCTCGCCGCTTCCTTCATCTGCTTTTCCAGGCGGGCAATTTCTCTTTCCTTCTCTGCCTTGGTCATCTTAACGCCGCTTCGGCCCTTTCGCTCTGCCGTGGGCGCGGAGATCTCGATCAGATCCCGTACAGATTTGATCACCGTCTTGGGCACAATTCCGTTGGCCCGGTTGTAAGCATCCTGCACCTCCCGGCGGCGAGCAGTTTCATCCATAGCGACCTGCATGGAGGGTGTGATATTGTCGGCATACATAATAACCATGCCTTCCGCATTTCGTGCCGCACGGCCAATGGTCTGGATCAAGCTGGTTTCACTGCGTAAGAAACCTTCCTTATCCGCATCCAGAATCGCCACCAGACTGACTTCCGGTAGATCCAAGCCCTCGCGAAGGAGATTGATTCCCACCAGAACATCAAATTTCGCCATGCGTAAGTCGCGGATGATCTCCATTCGCTCCATAGCGCCGATGTCCGCGTGCATGTAGCGCACCTTAATGCCGGCCTTTTGCAGATAGGCTGTCAAGTCCTCCGCCATTTTTTTGGTCAACGTGGTCACCAGAACACGTTCATTTTTGGCATTGCGGGCATTGATCTCACCGATCAAATCGTCGATCTGACCCTCAATGGGACGCACCTCCACCACCGGGTCAAGAAGGCCCGTGGGACGAATCACCTGCTCCACCGTCTGGCTGGAACGACTGCGCTCATACTCCGCCGGGGTGGCAGAAACATAGATTGCCTGGTTGATCTTACTGTCAAACTCTCCAAAATTCAGCGGCCGGTTATCATAGGCCGATGGCAAGCGGAATCCGTAATTGACAAGGGCATCCTTTCGGCTACGGTCACCGGCGAACATAGCCCGGCACTGGGGCAGGGTCACATGACTTTCATCCACAAACAGCAGAAAATCCTCAGGAAAATAATCCAAAAGCGTAGTTGGGGGCGTTCCCGGAGCCCGACCTTGAATTACCCGAGAGTAGTTTTCAATACCGTTGCAGAAACCAATTTCCGTCAGCATTTCCAGATCGTAGGCGGTTCGCTGGGCAATCCGTTGCGCCTCAAGCAGCTTATCCTGCGCCCGGAACCAGGCAACCTGCTCATCGCATTCCCGCTGAATTTCAAGCATGGCCCGCTGCAGCTTTTCCCGGGATGCCACATAGTGGCTGGCAGGATATATGGCCACATGCTCCAAATAACGTTCCGCAACGCCGGACACGGCATTGATTTCCGAGATCCGGTCAATTTCATCGCCGAAAAATTCAATTCGAATGGCTTTTCCTGACCAATAAGCAGGATACACTTCCAGGGTATCTCCCCGGAGCCGGAACTTATTCCGGGAAAAGTCCAGATCGTTGCGCTCATACCGGATTTCCGCCAGTTTCCGCAGGATATCGTCCAACGGCCGTTCCTGCCCTACACGAAGAGAAATCACCATACTCTTATAGTCAATGGGGTCACCCAGACCGTATAAACAGCTGACAGAGGATACCACAATCACATCCCGCCGCTCAAACAGCGCAGAGGTGGCAGAGTGCCGCAAGCGGTCAATTTCCTCGTTTACAGAGGCATCCTTTTCGATATAGGTATCCGTATGGGC